>UQVI01000043.1 GCA_900544515.1 uncultured Oscillospiraceae bacterium
ATCTACACTCGACTAGTCGTCGGCAGCGTCAGATGTGTATAAGAGACAGGTTGCAAATTCCATATTCATCTTGTCACTGAGCTTGTAAAGTTCAACAAGGTCCTTTGCATTTGCATCCTGAACAGTCATACCGAAGCCTACATCCGGATGATTCATTTCAACAAGCTTCTTAAGAGTTGTATACCCCTTGTTAAAGCCGTCATCAAGACCGCGAATCGTATTGTTTGTTTCCTCAAGGCCTTCAATGGAAATTCTGATGCCTACATTAGGGAATTCCTTGCAGAGCTCAATAATTCTGTCTGTAAAAAAGCCGTTCGTGGAAATAACAATTCTGTCACTCTTTTTATAAAGTTCACGAACAATATCCTTTAAATCCTCACGAATAAAAGGTTCACCGCCGGTGATGTTAGTGAAATACATCGGCGGTAATTTTTTTATTGTATCTACTGTGATTTCCTCTTCCGGCTTTGAAGGCTTCTTGTACCTGTTGCACATATTGCAGCGTGCATTACAGCGGTATGTAACAATGACTGTTCCGTTTAATTTTTTCATTTTACTCTCCGATTTTATTTAATAACTTGATTTCTATATAAAGCTAAAAGCTTTTGTGTGTAACATTCAATTGTGTTATTGCTAAGCTCAATGCATTTCTCACTCATGGAAGCTGCAACATCCGGATTATAATAAAGTGATTGTATTGCTTGTTTCAAATCTTCCTTATTACCTGATTCAAATATAAGACCTGTTTCATTTTGGACAATTAATTCAGGTGTTCCGCCTATATTTGAGCCTATAACAGGTGTACCCAGTGACAGTGATTCAATTATAGACATTGAGCAGTTTTCATAGCATTCGGAAGGGGCGATTGAAAACAAGGCATTTCGTATAAGTGATTTTAATTCATTGCCTGTCTTAAAGCCTACTGCCTCAATGTTTTCAATTCCTTTACACATATCTTCAAGCTCACCGGTTCCGGCAAATACAAAGTCGATATTTTTTAATTCTTTGCACACTTCGATAAGTGTATGCACACCTTTTTCAATGCTCAGTCTGCCGAAATACAGTACATATTTTTTGCTTGTATCTTTAGATGGAAGATTTTTATGCTTTTCACAAAAATTGTGCAAAACACAAATTCTTGATTTATCAATACCTGCTCTGGTTATTGTGTCAGCCATAAATTGACTTGGGCAGATATAACAATCAATCAGATTATATGTATTTTTGCCATGATAATAATATGATTCCATAGCAGCAATTACACTTTTCATAGACGAATTGTGAAGGCATTTATTTTTCACACAATTTATGTATTTGCCGTCAAGGCATTTTTCACAGGTTGATTTTTGTTCTTCGTTGTACATTTTGTGGTTAGGGCAGGCCATCTGAACGTCATGCACTGTCTGAACAACAGGAATATTATGCTTTTTTATTTCATAAATAATTGACGGTGTAAGCTGAAAATTAATGTTGTTAAGATGAATGATATCAGGTTTAAAGCGTTCAATTACTTTACCTATTTTTTCCTTAGCTTCTTTTGAGTAAATGGTTTTCAGTGAAAGCTTGATTTTCTTTAATCCGCCGGTATTGTGAAAATCCATATTTTCAGTATAACAGTCAGCAGAATTGCCAACGCATCTGTCATTGTGCTCCATACCAAAGTATTCTACTGTGTGACCTAAGGAGGTAAGATATTCACCTAATTTAAACATATATGTTTCTGAACCGCCGTTTGGGTACAGAAATTTATTTACCATCAAAATTTTCATTTATTCACCATTATACAAGATAAGCGTCTCGCTTACGATATCATTCCAGTTGAATTTATTGCAGATAAAGTCAGAAGCATTTTGCTTATATTTGTCTGTCAAATCTTTATTATTCAGAAGCATCTGTAGCTTTTCCTGCAAATCCTTTTCATTTCCTTTTGTAAATACTGCTGCATTGCTTTCACATACCTCTGTGCATTCCGGAATGTCAGAGATAAGACAACAGTTACCGTAGCTCATTGCCTCAAGAAGACTGAGGGGCATACCCTCCAGGTCACTTGGCAGGCAGTAGACATATGCATTTGAATAAAGCTCTTCAAGAGCCTGACCTTGTACAAAATCAGTAAAGATAATTCTGCTGTCATCTTTTGCCAGCTCTTTGACCTCATTCATATATTCACTTGTGTGGCTTGAGCCGCCGGCGATTACAAGCTTTTTATTCGTTTCAATGTTTTTATATGCATTGATTAAATAATGCACACCCTTTTCCGGCACAATTCTGCCGAGAAAAAGAATATATTCATTTTTTTCAAGCCTGAACTTTTCTTTTATCAGCGAGTTATCTCTGATTTCAGGCTTTTCAATTCCGTTGGGAATATAGACTGTTTTTCTGTTATATGTATCAAGAAAATATTTCTGTACATTTTTTGAAAGCACAATCACTTCATCTGCATATTTTGCGGCAGTCTTTTCACCGAATTTTAAAAAGCCGGTTGCAAAGCCGCCCCACTTTGACCTCTGCCAGTCGAGTCCGTGAATGGTAACAATCACTCTTTTGCCGAAGAGCTTAGGCAGCCAGCACATAGATGCCGGACCTTCGGCATGAAAATGCACCACATCAAAGCGGCTGAAGGATGCTCTTATTGCAGCCAATATACTGTAAACAATAGCATTCAGTTTGCTGCTCTCAAATGTAAAAACCGTTTTCAGCTTAATTCCGTTATAGCTGTCAGATTTTTTACTGTTTTCAAACTCTTTTCCTGAAACATGGTGTCCCTTGCGATTGTATGCCACAACAGTGTGACCTCTTTTTACAAGCTCGGTGGAAAGCTTATCTACCACGATTTCAATTCCGCCTTCTCGTGAAGGTATTCTTTTGTGACCAATCATTGCAATTTCCATAATGTCACCATGTTAAAAGAGTTTATTCAGCACCCTTGTGGGTTAAAACAACTCCTACAGTTTTAAATAATATTTTTATATCAAGCCATAAAGACCAATTATCAATATATGTGCAGTCAAGTTTTACGACTTCTTCAAAATCCTGGATATCGGATCTTCCTGAGACCTGCCATAAGCCGGTAATACCCGGATTAAGTGAAAGTCTTCTTTTGTGGTGGCTTTCATACTGTTCAAATTCATCAATGGTAGGAGGACGTGTTCCCACAAGGCTCATATCACCCTTAAGAACATTCCAGAACTGGGGAAGCTCATCAATGCTGGTTTTGCGAATGAATTTGCCAACCTTTGTAATTCTGGGATCATTGTCCATTTTGAACATAAAGCCGTCCATTTTGTTCTGCTCCATCAGAGCTTTTTTTCTTTCCTCAGCATCAACATACATAGAGCGTATTTTGTAAATGTTAAAGATTCTGCCATTTTTTCCGATACGCTGCTGCTTGAAAATAAGAGGACCGGGAGATTCTATCAGAAGCGGAATTGCAGTTATCAGGATAATCGGAAGTGAAACAATACTTCCCACAAGTCCGCCTATAATATCAATAGCTCTTTTCACAATCAGTGCAGTTCTGTTGTGGACAATCGGTGAGAAGATTGCCATAGGAACATCGCCTTTAATCTCACAATTGATATTATTGAATTTGCTTTCACGAAGTATTTTTTCAAGGGACGGAACGTTGATATTAACAACGATTCCCATATCCTCAAGTTCTTCAATGTATTGTGCTACTTCGTGTTCATGGCCTGACGGAAGATTGATATAAACCTCATCAAGAGAAGCTGTGCGAATCCAGCCCATAAGATTGTCCAGGTTTGCTACTACAGGAACACCGTCAATATTGTGAATGATTTCTTCGGTTTCAGTCAAAACCGATGATCCTGAATGAGCGGTCTTTTTGGTTACGCGTCTGTATGAGCCGTTTTCATATGTGGTATCTAACAGCGCAACCGCTTTTATGTTCTTAGACCAGTCTGTTTTCAATTTAGGGATAAATTCATTTCCTTTATCAACAGTTGTTATAACACCGGTAATTGTTGCCATTTTACTGTTTGATATTTTCTTTATCATTATCCGCTTATAAACAAAACGCCCTGCAAGCGAAAGCACAATATAGACAATAAAGCTGCTTGCAAATAAATATCTTGAGTCAATGATTTCATTCTTGGAAATCAGCAGCAAAACAGACAGCAGTGCATATGTAATCATACAGTTCCTCAGTGTTGAGGAAATCTCCATAGGCTTACTGCGTTTGAGCAGATTGACAGGGGAGTAGAAACAGAAAAAAACAGTTATGTATGAAAGGATTACAATTATACTATAATCAATCCAGCTCTGACAGCTGTAGTCCTCAATCTTTTTGATAACTGCTGTAAAGAAGACATAACTGATTATATGAGCAAAACTCAATGAAAGAAATCCAACAAAAAATTCAGAAAGCTTCTGAATTCTGTTACGGTTATCCATATAAAAACACCTGCTTATTTGTATCTGTAATTATAATTGCTGTATCCGTAATTATAGTTATAATTATAGTTGTAGTTGTATTTTGAGCGATAATAGCCTCTTTTATAGTATCTTGAATAGCGCTTCCCTGAGGCATTTGTATCATTCATAATAAATCCTACAATAGGAGCACCGATATGTCTGAGTGAATTTACTGTCATCTTTACTTCCTGCATATCAGTGGTTTCAAGCTTGACAACGATAATATATCCTGTTGCTTTTGAAGCAAATGCAGTTGAGTCCGTTACAAGATTTATTGGAGGTGTGTCTATGAGTACACAATCATAACGCTCTTTAACAAATTCAAGCAGCTGATCCATTCGTGCTGATGCAAGGAGTTCAGCCGGATTCGGAGGAATTTTACCTGCTGTTAAAATGGAAAGATTTTCAATATCTGTTTTGGAAACGGTTATGCTGTCAGTAAGTCCTGCAAGAATTTCGGAAAGACCGTTTTTTACAGGAATAGAGAACATACGGTGTACAGTTGGGTTACGCATATCTGCATCAATGAGCAGGGTTCTTTTGCCCATCTGTGCAAATGAAATTGCCATATTGATGGAATTAATTGATTTACCATTATTGGCAGTAGGACTTGAAACAACAAATACGGGACATTTCTCACCCTGCTGTGTGAAAAGGAGATTTGTTCTTACTGAGTTGTAAGCTTCCTTAACAACAAAGGGGGAATCGGCAGAAAGAATCTTTTTCTGATCTTCTCGTGAAAAAGCCAGTGATTTTGTTTCTTTTTTCTTTTTCTTTAATCCGAGCTTAGCCATTATTTGTCTCCTCCTTTGCGGTATTTCCTATATCAAATGACGGAGTTGATGAACCTACGGACGATTTGACATCCGATTTTGATTTTTCAGCCGAAGGTACAAGACGTGGTATTGTACCGAGAATAGGGATGTCAAACTCTCTCTCAAGATCTTTCTCATCCATAATTCTTGTGTCGAACAGCTCTTTAATGAAGAAGAAAACAAAAGAAACAGCAAAGCTGAAAGCAAGTCCGATTAATATGTTTCTCTTCAGATTAGGAGATGACGGTGATGCAGGAGGGGTTGCATAGTCGATAACCTCTACTCCGCCAACCTTAAGTATTCTGACGATTTCCTCAGGACAGGTGTTGGCGATTTCATTTGCCACGTCAGCTGCAAGCTGAGGGTCAGTGCTTGTGACATTTACCTGAAAGGCAAGTGTGTCCTCAATCTGAGAACAGCTCATCATGGAGCGAATCATTTCAGGCTTCATTCCGTTACCGATTTTATCTGCAACCTTTTGCGTGAAAGTGTTACTTCCCACAACAACAAGGTATGTATTAACAAGTCGCTGTGAAGCTTCCAGCTCACTTGAGGTAATTGTACTGTTTGATGCAACACGGTTATCGCTGCTGCTGTAAACATGCATCTTTATTGATGCGGTATACTTTGGCTCAATAAAAAAGTTTGTAATACAGCCTGCAAGCACTCCGCCGATTAATGATATGATAATGATGAAAATGACTTTCTTCTTTAACATAGAAAATATTTTTCTTAAATCTATGTTAATATCTCTGTTTTCTTCCATAGTTCCCTCCTGGTTTTATGGTAAAATTGTATAAAAATATTATACCAATTAACATATAATATGTCAACTGATATATATTATTTATATATAATAAATTTAATATATATTTATTATTTTTATTAAATATGCCGAATTGTGTCAATTATGCACAATATTGTAAAAAAGGCTGTTACGTTTATGAATACGTAACAGCCTTTTAGAAATTCATATTAAAATTCGTAATCAATTGCGATGGAGGTTTCCTGAACACCGTGTATATATTTTTTCACAACATCACAGTGATAAGGATCTTTCTGATAATTTTCAAGCTCTTCTTTGCTGTCAAATGTAGTTTCAAGAATGATATCATAAGAGCGTGGTGAGTGCAGAAAATCAATTCCCACCTGAATACTTCTGAGCTGAGGTACCTTGCCCTCCATTGATCTGAAAATTTCTGCCGCCTTTTCACAGCTTTCATTGCTGTTGTCCTTAAGTTTAAAACAGACAATATGTTTAATCATAGTTTCATCTCCGGTTATTATTTGTGAATGATTAACAAAAATGCCGACATCTGCCGGCATTTTATTTGTTATTTTGCAATATCACTGGCTCTTGATTCACGGATGATATTAACCTTAATCTGACCCGGATATTCCATTTCACTTTCAATTTTTTTAGCGATTTCACGAGCAATGTACGGCATTCTGCTGTCGTCAATTACATTAGGCTTAACCATAACTCTTACCTCACGGCCTGCCTGAATTGCATATGCTCTTTCAACACCGTCAAAGCTTGTGGAAATTTCCTCAAGTTGTTGTAAACGCTTGATATAGTTTTCAATATTTTCTCTTCTTGCACCGGGTCTTGCTGCTGATACTGCATCGGCTGCCTGAACAAGACAAGCAACAACAGTCTTACATTCAATTTCACCATGATGTGCTGCAATTGCGTGAACTACGCCTTCGTTTTCCTTATACTTTCTTGCGTATTCAACACCGAGAGCAATATGAGAACCTTCCATTTCATGGTCAAGTGCCTTACCGATATCGTGAAGGAGACCTGCACGTCTTGCCTGTTTTTCGTCAGCACCGAGCTCAGCGGCCATAAGACCTGCTATGTACGATACTTCAAGGCTGTGCTTAAGTACGCTCTGGCCATACGAGGTACGGTATTTCAGCTTTCCGAGAAGCTTTACCAGTCCGGGATGAATCTGACCGCAGTTGGCAAGAAGAACAGCCTTTTCACCCTCCTGCTTAATGGTTGCGTTAACCTCTTTTGTACTCTTTTCAAAACATTCTTCAATTTTTGTAGGGTGGATTCGTCCGTCCTGTATCAGTCTTTCAAGAGTGAGCCTTGCAATTTCTCTTCTGACAGGGTCAAAAGAGCTGATTGTAATCGCTTCAGGTGTGTCGTCAATAATAAGCTCAACACCTGTAATTGTTTCGATAGAGCGGATATTTCTGCCCTCTCTGCCGATGATTCTGCCCTTCATTTCATCGTTTGGAAGGGCAACAACGGAAACAGTTGTTTCTGCTGTGTGGTCTGCTGCACAACGCTGGATTGCAGTGCCGATAATTTCACGAGCCAAAACATCGCTCTGGTCACGGACCATCTGCTCATATTCGAGTATACGCTTGCTTTTTTCAGTATCAAGCTCTTCACTGAGGGTTGCAAGAAGCTGTTTCTTTGCTTCCTCCTGGGTGAGACCCGATATACGTTCCAGCATATCAAACTGGCTTTTCTTAATGCCGTCAATCTCGAGTAGTTTTTCATCAAGCTGCTTTTGCTTATCGCTTAAAGCCTCCGTTTTTTGTTCAATTGAATCTGCACGCTTATCAAGATATTCTTCTCTCTGATTTAAACGTGACTCCTGTCTTTGAACTTCACTTCTTCTCTCACGGATTTCCTTATCAGCATCCGTGCGGAGTTTGTGAATTTCATCCTTTGCTTCAATGAGACGGGCTTTTTTTGTTGACTCAGCCTCAGATAAAGCATTGTTAATTATTTTTGTGGCCTCCTGTGTAGCGGAGCCGATTTCTTTTTCGCTTGTTCTTCTGCGGTGCTCACCGCCCAGAACAAAGCCGACTATACCAAAAATAACGGCACATACTATGCCGACAACAATCGGAATGATTGCACTACTCATACGTTAACAGCACCTCCTTCTGTTTAAAATTCTCGAAATTTACCATTCAGAAAAGGTACAGTTTAAATGCAAATTTAGCAAAGTTTGACATATTTGTATGCAAAAAAACATAACTATATGTAAAACTTCTATAATAATATACACCTATATCTTGTATCTGTCAAGCGTTTTAAAAACAAAGTCCTAAATAGTGGGTAAAATATCAGCGTAAAATTTTGCTTGTTGACAATCATCAATGGTAGTGATAAAATAATAAAAAACAGTAAAACATTGATAAGGATATGATTTGCTTCTGCAGCTTTCAGAGAGCGTGCGTCTGGTGCGAGTACGCAGTATGGGGAGTTAAATTACCACCTTTGAGTGTCCGCAGGAAATGGCGGAACGTATGCCTGCGTTAAAGGCTTTGAGTGATACTAAAAAATGATTTTTAGTATAATTCAGGTGGAACCGTGAATTTTATTCACCCTGATTTTTCAGGGTGATTTTTTTATTTTATTAAGTTTCTGACTCACAATAAATGAGACAGTTTCAATTTTTAGGAGGTAATATATATGGTAAAAATTACTTTAAAAGACGGTACGGTTAGTGAATATTCTTCACCAATTACTGCTGCCGACATCACAAAGGAAATTTCAATGGGTCTTTACAGAAATGCTTGTTCCTGTAAAATCAACGGTGAGGTTAAGGATCTCAGAACCGTTGTTGATACCGACTGTACCTTTGAGGTGCTCACCTTTGATGATGAGGACGGCAAAAAGACCTTTAATCATACTGCATCACACATTATGGCTCAGGCTGTTAAAAGACTTTATCCTGATGTAAAGCTTACAATCGGTCCTGCAATTGACAGTGGTTTTTATTACGATTTTGATACAGAAACTCCTTTTTCTCCTGAGGATTTGGAAAAAATTGAAAAGGAAATGAAAAAGATTGTCAAGGAAGGATTGGAGATTGAAAAATTTGAGCTTGCTCCTGCCGATGCAATCAAAATGATGGAAGAAAAGGATGAGCCTTATAAGGTTGAGCTTATCAATGAGCATGCTGAAAAGGGCGAGCCGATCAGCTTTTATAAGCAGGGTGAGTTTACTGAACTTTGTGCAGGTCCTCACCTTATGGATATGAAGGTTGTTAAGGCATTCAAGCTTACAAACTGCACGGGTGCTTATTGGCGCGGTGACGCTAAAAATAAGATGCTTTGCCGTGTTTACGGTACAGCATTCCCTAAGGCTTCAATGCTTGAGGAACATCTTCAGATGCTTGAAGAAGCGAAAAAACGTGACCATAACAAGCTCGGACGTGAGCTTGAATTATTTACAACGGTTGACTATGTTGGTCAGGGCTTGCCTATTCTTTTGCCAAAGGGTACTAAGATTATTCAGATTTTACAGAGATTTGTTGAGGATGAGGAAGCAAGAAGAGGCTGGCAGCTGACAAAAACACCTCTTATGGCTAAATCTGATTTATATAAGATTTCGGGTCACTGGGATCACTATAAGGATGGTATGTTTGTTCTTGGTGATGAGGAAAAGGATAAGGAAGTGTTTGCGCTTCGCCCTATGACCTGCCCATTCCAGTATCAAGCTTATCTTAACAAGCCTCGCTCATACAGAGATTTACCGCTCAGGTATGATGAAACCTCAACTCTTTTCAGAAATGAGGCAAGCGGTGAAATGCACGGCCTTATCCGTGTTCGTCAGTTTACCATTTCTGAGGGTCACTTAATGTGTACACCTGACCAGCTTGAGGATGAGTTCAGAGGTTGTTTTGAACTTTGTGAATATATGCTTAAAACACTTGGTCTTTATGAGGATGCAAGCTTCAGATTTTCACAGTGGGATCCGGATAATCGTGAAAAGTATATTGGTACGGAAGAGCAGTGGGATGAAGCTCAGAGCAAGATGAAAAATATTCTTGATGACCTCAACGTTGATTATAAAATCGGTATCGGTGAGGCTGCATTTTATGGTCCTAAGCTTGATATTCAGATTAAAAATGTATTCGGAAAAGAGGATACCCTTATCACAATTCAGATTGATCAGATGCTTGCTGAACAGTTTGGCATGGAATATGTCGATAAGGACGGTGTAAAGAAAAATCCTTATATTATTCATAGAACTTCTATCGGCTGTTATGAGCGTACTTTGGCATATTTGATTGAAAAATATGCAGGCGCATTCCCAACATGGCTTGCTCCTGTTCAGGTTAAGCTCCTTCCGATTGCCGACAGACACCTTGATTATCTCTATGATGTTAAGAAGGCTCTTGAGGCAAAGGGCATCCGCTGTGAGATTGACGACAGATCGGAAAAAATCGGTTTCAAGATTCGTTCTGCTCAGCTTGAAAAGGTACCTTATATGATCCTTGCAGGTGATAAGGATATTGAAAACGGCACAATCTCAGTACGTTCACGTAAGAATGGTGACGAAGGTGCCACAACTATGGATGAATTCCTTGCAAGAATTCTTGAAGAGGTTGAAACCAAAGCACTTTAAGCTGCATTCCACGCAGTGAGGAGGAACTATATAAAACAAAAGCACTCGATGCTTTGAAGTGACCCCGAAAGTTTAGACAAAATAAATATTAAAATTTAAGAGAATGAGTTCGGAATTGCACCGGGCTCATTTTCAGTTTTGATATAATTCGTTCGTTGTTGTAGTAATCAATGTAGTCTTTCAAACAGTTGATGAATTCATCAACTGTTTGAAAATGCTCGCCGTAAAACATTTCAACTTTCAGTCTGCCTCAAAATTTTATGATAAAAACGGCACAAATAAGGTGCTGTATGCAATCTTTGATCAGCGTGCTGAGGAAATGAAAAGGATTAAATCACTCGGTCTTGATAAGCTGTATCGCGGCATCAGAAAATCACTGTATAATGAAAATGACAATGATATCATTGTTCCTGAGCAGTTTGATTTCATTGTTGCTGATTTTAAGACGGAGGAAGAGGAATGAAAAAGGTGTTTAAAATATTATTATCCATTGTTCCTATGAAAGAATATATGACCGCCTATGATGAGGCTAAGGGCATGGATAATCGCCTTTGTGGCTTCCGCTTTCCTAAGGAGAACGGCACGCCTGCAGTAGATGATCAGATGTTTGAAAAAAATGGTTGAGCTCGGCTCAACAAAAGGTTGTTTTTCCGGTCACGACCATATGAATAACTTTTTCGTTAACTATCAGCGAATACGTTTGACATACGGCCTTTCCTGCGACCATAATATCTATCTTGTTCCTCTACGCGGCGGTGTGCTTATCAATGTTAAAAATGACGGTTCTTTTACAACGCAGCACCTTATTCGTCACAGAGGACAGCGTACAGTAACAATCGGCAAGGAGCAGTAAATTTTAATAAAGTGTTGAATTCGGCATTATATTTTGTTAATATTAGTAGGGTTGATGAATCCATTTAATGAATGAAAACTGTATCAGCTGAGGTGAAGAATATGTTTAACGATAAGAAGAAATATATCCATTCGGTTAATGCGAAAGGAATTTTCAATAATACCTATGAGACAAGAATTCCACAGACTATTGTGGCGAAGCGTATTCTGAATCATTTTAAATCAGCACTCAGAAAGCCGAAATGCCTGTTCATCGGTTGGGATGGCTGCCGTGCTGATGCTATGAAATATCTTATTAAAAGTGAGGACGAAAAGGTAACTGGCTGCAATGATACAAATAGTTACAGTGCCGTAGCATCTTTAAAGAGCAGCGGCGGACTGTATATAACCCTGTCTCTTATACACATCTGACGCT
>UQVI01000044.1 GCA_900544515.1 uncultured Oscillospiraceae bacterium
ATCTATTATACTTAAAATATATATTTTATCAACATTTTTTTAACATTTAATTCATTGATAAATAATATTTATTTGTTATAGTCAGCCTGTAGCCGATTGGCAAAGTAAAAGTCGATGTGGTTACGTGTACCTTGACAATTGAATGTATGACAGGAGTGAAATCACTCCTTAGCCGGATAAGATGCTGTTTTGTGACTGGCTCTTATTTGGCAGCGGCATAATTTTCTTCATAGCGCCATGAGCCTGCATTGTTCTGTATTGCAGGACGACGAGGAAAAGAGTTATCGAATTTTCGGCGGATGCTCTTTCGTACCTCCTTCGGTGCGATATGAAAAGACAAAAGCAACTGGCAACAGCTGTCACAAAAACTTTTCAGCGGAGGAATTATTTTAAACAAAAAGTCATATGATAATTATACTGATATATGGCTAATATATACTGAAATGGAGAAAAATTATGTGCGGAATTATTGGTTATACAGGTTATAGTGAAGCAAGAGGAATTTTGTTGAAAGGTCTCAAGACTCTTGAGTACAGGGGATATGACAGTGCGGGTATTTCAGTTTATCACCCTGATTTTAAGGAATGTCTTACAACGAAATGTAAGGGAAGAGTAGAAGAGCTTGAACTTAAAACATCTGATATCAAAGGCAAAACAGGCATTGGTCATACCAGATGGGCAACACATGGTAACGTGAGTGATGAAAATTCTCATCCGCATAAGTTCGGAAATGTTACCGTTGTTCATAACGGAATTATTGAAAATTATGAAACAATCAAAAATACGCTCAATGTTGCCGATAAGCTGAAATCCCAAACAGATAGTGAAGTGGCAGCTGCTTTGATAGACAGATGTTTTACAGGCAATCCGGAAGAAGCAATCGTGAATGCGGTTAAAAAGCTTTCAGGCACTTATGCCTTTGCTGTTATGTTTGACAGTATACCTGATACGATTTTTGCAGTGAGAAATGTCAGTCCCATTGTCTGCTGTCAGAATGACGACGGCGTTTATATCGCATCTGATATTATGGCAATTGGCGGCTACAGTGAAAATTATTTTGTGCTGCCTGAGTTCTCAATAGCAAAAATAACGAAGGATGGTTTTGAAATTAAGGATTTCAGCGGTAATGCAGTTGAAGTTGAAATGCTCAAGCTGGACTGGGATATCAGGAACAGTGGTAAAAGCGGATATCCTTTCTATATGGAAAAGGAAATTATGGAGCAGCCTCAGGTGATTGAAAAAACAATCTCTGCAAGAATTAAGGATTCATTCCCTGATTTTTCCTGCGATAAGGTGGATGACAGTATTTTTGAATGCTGTAAAAGCATTTCTGTTATTGCCTGCGGTACGGCTATGCACGCAGGACTTATCGGTAAGCAGCTGATTGAAAGCATGTGCTCTGTGCCGGTGTCTGTTCATATGGCAAGTGAATTTATGTACAGCAATCCGATTATAAACGACGATACCCTTGTTATTTGTGTTTCCCAAAGCGGTGAAACCATTGATACCCTTGAGGCGCTGAAATATGCTAAGGGGAAGGGTGCTGATACATTATCCATTGTCAATGTTCGCGGCTCGTCCATTGCACGTGAAAGTGATAATGTAATTTATACAGATGCTGGACCTGAGATTGCTGTGGCATCTACCAAAGCGTATACAACACAGGTTGCGGTTTTCTATCTTATTACTGCAAAGCTGGCATATCTCAGGGGACACCTGAATCACGAGGGCGTTACTGCGTTTATAAACGAGCTTAAGCAAATACCTGTCGCAGTTAAAAATGTTCTTGACAGAAAATCGGAAATTCATCATCTTTCTAAATCTATGCTCACAGCAGAGCATACCTTTATGATTGGCAGGGGAATGGATTATCCTGCTCTTCTTGAAGCCTCTCTCAAACTTAAGGAAATATCCTATATTCATTCTGAGGCGTTTGCATCAGGTGAACTGAAACACGGTACAATTGCACTTATAACGGGCGGAACACCTGTGATTGCTCTTATGACACAGCAGTATCTTGTGTCAAAGCAGGTGTCAAATATAAGAGAGGTTCAGTCCAGAGGAGCAGATGTAATTACCTTTGTCCGCAAATCATTAAGAACAGAGGACCTAGAGAATTATTTTGAACTGCCTGAGCTTGAGGATGAATTTATGCTGATTCCGTCAGTTGTATCCTTGCAGCTGCTTGCGTATTACGTATCATCTGATAAAGGGCTTGACGTGGATAAGCCGAGAAACCTTGCAAAGGTAGTAACAGTAGAATAAATTTTAGAAAATTATGCCGTCATACAATTGTCAAAAAAAGAGCTTTCTCAGACTTAGCTGAGGTACGGTAACGAAGTATTGGTTTTTCGCAGAAATTGCCTGAAATACAGCCAAAAAGCCTCGCAAGACGCAAGTCTTGCTGCGATTTTAAGCAATATTTACAGACGAATTTCCTAAGCTACAAAACTGCGAAGCACTTAAAATTGTTAGATTTTTAGTTAGAATAAGGCATAAAAATACCATAAGGCTGACGCCTTATGGTATTTTTTAACGCAATTATAGCTGAAAAGATAATGATTTTAAGCAACACTTCCTTATCGCACCTCAGCTTTGAGAAAGCTCTTTTTTTATTCTGTATTATTGCTTTTTTCCTGTGTTTACGATGAACTGATTCTGGCAGTGCGGACAGCTTACATTAATTTTACCTTTGTGTTTCGGCAGTCTTAAAGTCTTTTTACATTTGCTGCACTTAACAAATTTATGCGTTTTCCTTTGTGCCCATTTGTTTTTCTGAAAAATAAAATTCTGCTTTATCCTTCCTGTGAATCTGAGCCAGCTGTTGTTTTCATTTCTGCGTGCCTCAATGTTTTTCGAGAACACTCTGAACAATGCAAAGATCAGCAGTGCAATGGAAAGCACAAATAGTGCAATGTATGCAATCTTTGAAAAACGATAAACAATGTTCGCTATGATGATTGCTATTAAGTAGAAAATCAGCAGTGCTCTCCATAACTGGTCAACACCGTATCTCCCAACCATAAAACGTTGGAACTTGTATCCTAAGTCCGTAAAAAACTTTTTCATATACTATGAATCCTTTCTCTCTCCGTAGTTATCTCCGAAAATATCAGCATTATCCTGCGGATAATCATATTGCTCGGAATAGCTGCTTGTGGTATTTTGCTGTTGCTGTGGTCTTTGATATCTTCCGTGTGAAAAGGAAAATAATAATCTGAAAATAAGTCTTATGATAAATATAATAAAAATAATTCTCAGTATCCGTCCCAGACAGCTCCTGTTTCCTCTTCTTACTGTTGTGTAGGTCTGATTGCTGTTTTCATTTCTCTCGGAGTAGCTGTCGAAATCAAAGAATGAGGAAAACGGATTATAATCAAGGGGATTGATTCCCTGCGTAATATTTTCATATGCCTGCCTGTAGGTTGTATTTTCAGGCTCTTTGGCATAGGCTGTTCTAATGTGGTCCTCTGCCACAGCTCGGTTGCCCAGTGACATATTCGCCAGTGCGGAAAGATAATACCACCGTGCATCTCTGTTTTCAATGTTACCCAGCAAGTTAAGTGCCTGCTGATATTGACCGCTTTTAATAAATTGTGCGGCTGAATTCAGATAATCAGATGCGGATGTTCGGCTCTGATTGGACTGTCTGCCGTAGCTGTAACCTCTGTAAGAATATGAATTGTTGTTGACAGCTCCGCTTTTTATCTGATCATAAGCGGCATTGATTTCCGCCATTTTTCTTTCGGCTTCTTTGTTATTGGGGTTAAGGTCAGGGTGATATTTTTTTGCAAGCCTTTTGTATGCCTTTGTGCATTCTTCCTCACTTGCTCCGCTTGGCACGCCTAAAACCTTATAGGGATCTGTTATCATATCTCTTCCTTCCGGTATTTTTTATTTGCCATTTCATAGTTTGATGAACTGAAGAACAACAGCCTGAGGATGCAAAAAATCGATATATCTGCACATTTTTTCTCTTGGCATACGCAAGTATGCCTGCGAAAAAGAAAACCGAGCATAGTTTGCTCGGTTTTCGATGACTTATTCATAAATTTTAATGATTTTTCGTGGGCATTTTTCAACACATGCACCGCAGTGTGTACATTTTGAATAATCAATTTTTGCGATATTATTTTCAAATATGATTGCATCACTCGGACAGTTTTTCGCACATAAGCCACAGGCAATACATCCTGCAGAGCATGCTTCTCTTACGTCCTTGCCTTTTGATTTTGATGAACACTGAACTCTGTTCTTTGAATTTGCAGGAACAAGCTCAATCAGATTATGAGGACAAACCTTAAGGCATTTTCCGCAGGCTACACAAAGATCTTCGTCAACAACAGCTTTTCTGTCAATGATTCGTATTGCACGCTGGTCACATACCTTTGCACAGGAGCCGTAACCCAAGCAGCCGTATTTACAGGCATAGGGGCTTGATCCCGGCATTTTAGCGGCATAGGCACAATTGTCGATGCCGAAATAATTATAATCCGTTTCTCTTTTCTCACTGGTGCCGTCACATTTTACATATGCAACCTTTTTCTCAATGTCACCAAGCTCCTTGCCCATGATTTCAGCAATTTTTTCAGCAACAGGCTGTCTGCCGACCGGACACGCCGATACCTCAGCCTCGCCGTTTGCGATTGCCTTAGCAAGACTGTCGCAGCCTGCATATCCGCATCCTCCGCAGTTACTGCCCGGAAGAACATCGCGTATAGCGACCTCAAGTTCATTTATATCAATGTGGAATGCTTTTTCAGCAATACTTAAAACAATACCGATGATTATACTGAGTATGCTCAATGCAACAACCGCAGTAATGATTTCATTAATATTCATAATTTTCCTTCCTTTATCGTCAGGTTAATGCACTTAATTATGCAAATACATTAAATCCGTAAAATGCGATTGACATCAGACAAGCTGTCATAAGAACTGCCGGTGTACCCTTGAATGCTTCAGGGAAATCGTTATTCTCTGTCTTTTCACGTACACCTGCCATAATTACAATGGCAATGCAGAAGCCTAATGCTGTACCGATTCCGGTTACAACACTGGTGATAAAGTCGTTTGACTGCTGAACGTTTGTAAGCGCAGTACCAAGCACAGCACAGTTTGTTGTAATGAGCGGCAGGAATACACCGAGACTTTTATAAAGGGCCGGTGCAGCTTTCTTAAGAAACAGCTCAACAAGCTGAACAAGAAAGGCGATTACCATAATGAATACAATTGTTTTGAGATAGGTTAAATCAAATTTAACAAGAACATAATTGTAAAGCAGGCTTGTAACTGCTGAAGAAATGGTGATGACAAATATAACTGCACCGCCCATACCGGCAGCAGTTTTCATATTTCGTGATACACCAAGAAACGGACAGATACCAAGAAACTGACTCAGTACAATATTATTGATAAGTGCAGTAGTAAGGAGCACTAAAAATAAAGTTTTTACCATTATTCACAACCTCCTTCTTTTGCGTGACATTCAGCACAGTTGCCGCTGCAGCCTCCATTGCCTTTTACGTGGCGGTTAGCACCCTTGAGCTTGAACTTGTTCTGTATTGCACAGAGAATAGCAAGAACAAAGAATGCACCCGGTGCCATAACAAAAATGGATACAGGTTCAAAGCTTTCAGGAGTTACCTTGAATCCGAATATTGTTCCTGCACCAAGAAGCTCTCTTACAATACCGATTAATGTAAGTCCGATTGTGAAGCCGAGACCGATTCCGATACCGTCAAAAATGGAGACGATAGGACCGTTCTTTGATGCAAAGGTCTCTGCTCTGCCTAAGATAATGCAGTTTACAACAATAAGCGGAATGAAGATACCAAGACTGTCGTAAAGTGCTGTAACATAGGCGTGCATAAGCATTTCAACTATTGTCACAAAGGATGCAATAATGATAATGTATACCGGTACTCGTACTCCGTTTGGTATAACCTTGCGGAGAAGCGAAATCAGAAGGTTTGACATAATAAGAACAGCCATTGTGGCAAGTCCCATACCGAGTCCGTTCTTTGCACTTGTGGTTACTGCAAGAGTAGGGCACATACCGAGCATGAGAACAAAGGTAGGATTTTCTTTAATAATACCATTATAAAGTCTTTCTAAAATACTTTTCATTTCTCTCACGCTCCTTTCTGAACACTTGCGCCTGCAACGATATCTGTATCATCTGTATTGGCAGCTTTTTCTTTAAGGCTGTCGGATAAGCCACCGCCGTAATTCTCCTGATAATACATAACAGCACCGTTTACAGCAATATCAACTGCTCTTGTGGTGAATGTTGCACCTGCAATTGCGTCAACCTCGTTGTTGGCTGGATTTGCACCTGAATCAACTGCTGTGATAGCATCAGCCTTTAAGCCGATAAACTGTTTTGCGTAATTCTCTTCGGTGCATACAGCACCATAGCCCTGTGTTTCGTTTGATTCTAATACTTTGAAAGAACTGATGGTTGCATTCTTATCAATTCCGATTTCAATCTGGATTTTACCTGCAAAGCCTTTTGTGGTTGATACTACAATTTTATATCCGTCAGCAGTTTCCTCAGAACTGTCTATTGTGTAAGGCTCAACGGTTTCCTTGATTCCACCGCCAAAACTGTCCTGGAAGAATACGATGGCTGCGTTGGCAGCTTCTGTTGAAGCATTGGATGAGATGGTTGCACCGCTTACTGCGTCAATCTGATTGTCTGCGGTGGCACCGGATTTCGTCACTTCAAGTGTAGCAGCTGTTTTATCTGCAAACTGATTTGTGAAATCAGGTTCTGCACACTTGGAGCCGAGACCTGCTGTCTCGCTGTGGGATACAATGCTGTAGCCTGTGATTTTTCCGTCCTTTGTAATACCTACAGCTGCCTGTAAATCACCGCCGTATCCACTTGGAGATGTGGCAGCAATTACATAACCCTGAATATTTCCACTTGTATCTGTTACTGCCAATGCATCATTAACAAAGCAGCCTTCATATCCGGCACCTGAAAGAACTTCAGCTGAGCCTTCAATCAGACTTTCGCTGTTTTCAATCTCTTCAAAATTTTCAGCGCCGGGATAAACAACCTTATAAACCTCTGCTCTTGCATTGATTTCAGCCTGAGCAATCGGCTCTTTTGTAACCTGGTTGACAACTGCCAAAGCAAGAACGGCAATAAAGGTTACAACAAAAAGCACAAGTGTATTCATTAAAATACTTGATTTTTTCTTTGCCATTATTTTTTCTCTCCTTTCGCTTTTTCACAGCCGAAAGGCTTAGGAACTGTAATTTTTTCAATGATAGGAACAAGCAGATTGCCGATGATGATTGCATAGGAAACACCC
Organism: uncultured Oscillospiraceae bacterium; assembly: GCA_900544515.1. Classification (GTDB taxonomy): domain Bacteria; phylum Bacillota; class Clostridia; order Oscillospirales; family Acutalibacteraceae; genus Eubacterium_R. The sequence continues at coordinate 7,326 of UQVI01000044.1, forward strand.
TCAGCAGATGAACCAAGCACTCTGAACAGTGCAGTCATCAGACCGAGAATAATACCATAAATAATCTGACCCTTAGCGGTAATCGGACTTGTGGCATAATCTGTTGCCATAAAGAAAGCACCGACAAGAAGGCCGCCTGAAAGAAGCTGACCTGCAAGATAAGTAATTGTGATATCATTTCCTGAAACTACATTTATCAGTGCAACAAATACAAGTGTTGATAAAATGTATGTCAAAGGAATTCTGACTGAAATTATCTTTTTTACGATAAGATATAAGCCGCCGATTAAGATGGCAAGAGCTGAAACCTCACCGATACAGCCGCCGTGAAAACCTAAGAAAAGAGTCAGCAAATCAGGATTTTCACCTGCTTTAATCATAGCAAGTGGCGTTGCACCGGAAACACCGTCAATTGAAAAATCGTTCATTCGTGATGTGAATGAAATGAGCAGGAAGCACCGTGCGGCAAGTGCTGGGTTCATAAAATTCTGACCGATACCGCCGAAGAGCATCTTAACAGCTATGATTGCAAATGCACCGCCGATAACAGGAATCCACCATGCAACGGTTGACGGCAGATTGATTGCAAGGATAAGACCTGTAACAACCGCACTGTAATCAAAAACGGTGATTGGCTTTTTGGCGATTAATTCAAATAAAAGCTCGCTGACAACGCAGGTAACAACGCATATTGCAATTACCATTAACGCCCTGAGACCAAACTGGTAAACACCAAAGGCAAGAACAGGAAGAAGGGCAATAGCCACATCACGCATAATCGCCTTTGTTGTACTCTGTTCTCTCACGTGGGGAGAGATTGAAACATTATACATAAATACATACTTCCTTTCTTAATTCTTTGAACGCATACTGCGAAGCTCTGCTTTACCGAGCTTAAACATCTGTGTGAGCGGAATTTTTGCAGGACATACATATGTGCAGCAGCCGCACTCTATACATTCCATACCGCCAAGCTCATCGAATCTGTCCATGTTCTGACCTCTTACGGCTTTTGCCATCATCTGAGGCACAAGCACCTGAGGACAGGCTTTAACACATCTTCCGCAGTGAATACAGGCTGACTGAGGAAGAGCAGCTACATCGTCCTTTGAAAAAGCAAGGATGGAAGATGATGTTTTTACAACAGGTACATCAAGAGAACTCATTGCCATGCCCATCATCGGACCGCCTGAAATAAACTTTACAACATCGTCCTTTGAACCGCCGCATTTTTCAAGCACATAGCTGTGGCTTACACCCAGCGGAACATCCACATTGCATGGTGAATGAACAGCTTCGCCTGTGATTGTCATAACCTTGTGGATTAAAGGCATATTTTTATAAACCGCTTCATAGATTGCATAGCAGCTTGCTGTGTTAAGAACGATACAGCCCTTATCAGCAGGCAGCATTTTTGAATTTATTTTTCTTCCGGTGATTGCATATATGAGCTGTCTTTCACCGCCCTGAGGATATTTGGTTTTAAGCGGACAAACGATTATTTTATCCTCGCCTGATGTTTTTTTATCAAGAATCTTGATTGCTTCAGGTTTATTGTTTTCAATTCCGATCACTGCTTTTGCATTCGGAAGAGCTTTTAATACAGCCTTTATGCCCTTGATGATTTCCTCACTGCGCTCCAACATCAGACGATAGTCCGATGTGAGATAAGGCTCACACTCTGAACCGTTGATAATAACTGTGTCAATATTGTTTGCGTTTTTAGGTGAAACTTTGACACCGGTAGGGAAGCCTGCACCACCAAGACCGACTATTCCTGCCTTCTTGATTATATCAACAATATCCTCTGCTGATAAGGAATCAAGATTTCTGTCCTTTCCGAAATCGGAAACGGTTTCATTTTCTCTGTCGTTTTCAATGATTATACATTCATCATTATTTCCATTGACAACCAGCCTGTTTTCAATTGCTTTTACTGTGCCTGATACTGAACTGAAAACAGGTGCGGAAATGAATCCGCCGGTCTCGGCAATAAGCTGACCCTTAAGAACTCTGTCGCCAACAGCAACAACAGCCTTTGCAGGTGCACCTATATGCTGGGATAAAGGGTATACCATTATATCCTCAGCATCAATGCACTGAATCGCACAGTCCATTGAAAGCTCCTTGCCCTCATAAGGATGAATGCCTTTTCTGAATGATTTTAGTTTCATTAAACTTACATCCCCTCAAGTTATTTGACGGTTAATACACTAACAATACCAACCGAATGCACATTTGTACATCCTATATTGTATCATACTTAGCGTTAACAATCAATAAAATATTAATTACAATTAAATATATAAAATTGACAATAAACAGCAAAAAATAAAGGCTGTACACTGAATATACAAGCTCAGTGTACAACCTTTTATTCATTATTTTATTTCTTCAATTATGATTACTCTGTTATAATCAACACCGCGTATCTGAATGATAATTCCGCAGTTCATAAGATAAGCACCGCTCTTTTCATATGTTTTACCATCAATGGTCAGCCTGTAATTTTTGCAGCCATCAAGTCCGTCAAAGCATACAGGCATTCTCTTTTTATAAAATCTTGTACCGTTTGCCAAGAGAAAAGCTACGCTTTTTGACATGTCGGCAGTTACGTACTGATTGAGGAGCACCTCGTCCCTTTCGATATCAAGTATTCTGTACAAATCACCGAACTGAACAATATCGCGGAAGGTTTTGTAAAATGCAATATTTTTTTTGCATATTTCTAACTCTTCGTCACTGTACTTTGTAAGGTCACCGCCGATTCCAAGTGAACCCTGCATTGCAACCGCAAATCTGAAATCAAGTGAGCATGGCTTGTTGATACCCTCTATATCTGTTACCCATGCACGCATTGTTTTTGTCGGTCTTAAGAGTGAGTAACCCTTTTGAATCGTCATGCGGTCAATGCCGTCGGTGTTGTCACTTGTCCACGCCTGATCATAATGGCTGAGTGCACCAAGATCACATCTGCCGCCGCCTGATGCACAGGATTCAATCGCCACACCAGGATGCTTTTCCTTAAGTCTGTCAACGATATTGTAAACAGCCATTGTGTGAAGATAGGAATACATCTTCGGATTCTGTAAGTTTTCCGCACCTGTTTCCGAGAAAGGACGGTTCATATCCCATTTGATATATTTGATGTTGTGGTTTGAAAGCAGTTCATCAAGCATTTTGAAGATATAATCCTGAACATCCTCTCTTGTCATATTCAGAACAAGCTGATTTCTTAGCTCACAAGCCTCACGGTGCGGATAATGATAGGACCATTCAGGATGATTTCTGAACAAATCACTGTCAGCATTCACCATTTCAGGCTCAACCCAGATTCCGAAATCCATACCAAGCTCGTTAACCGCATTGATTAATTCATCCAGTCCGTTGGGGAACTTTTCTTCATTTACATACCAGTCACCAAGACCTGCATGATCGTCCTTTCGCTGACCGAACCAGCCGTCGTCCATAACAAAGAGCTCCACGCCCATTTTTGCCGCCAGCTTTGCAAGCTCAATCTGCTGCTTTGCATTTACTGCAAAGCCGGTTGCTTCCCATGAGTTGTAGAGAACAGGCAGTGTTTCCTGATTAAATTGCTTTGGCAAAAGATGCTGAACGCAGAAACGGTTCATCTGTCTTGTCATATCACCGAAACCCTGTGTGTGGCCGCAGTAAACAGGAGGGGTGTCAAAACTTTCACCGCTGTTTAAGGTGTGTGAAAAATCAAAATCATTCATTCCGAGAATGATACGGCTGATGCCATAAAGATCTCTTGAGCAGCTTACCTTGAAATTACCGCTGTATGCCAGTGATGCAAAATAGACATCACCTGAATTTTCATCGGCATTCTGATATGCAATAAAGTAAGGGGAGTTATTGTGATTGGATGCACCCTTGCGTGTTTCAAACACAGCGTATCCGCCGTCAAGAACAGTACTTGTTTCAATAAATTCTCCGCCCCACGCACCGTTAGTGTTTCTGAAGGTATAAGGCTTTACGGAAGGCAGGCTGAACTGAGCACTGGAAATTTTTTCAAAATCAATTCTGCCTGTTCCTGTGTTCCGTAGTGTGGTATAACGCTTGATGATATCAAGTCCATCAAAAATCTGATAGTGAAGTGTAATCTCCAGCGGATAATATTTGTCAGAAAATGTGAGGGACAGCGTATCGTCAGTTGAACTGCAGCCGATATATTTCAGGTTGATTTCACGGCATTTGTCGTCAAATTCTGCTTTTATATCGCAATCACGGTACATCGTCTGACCGTATGGTGTGATTTCTTGCTTATATTCGTCCAGCATTGTGTTGTTTGAATTTTCATCACCGACTGTATTTATATAATAATCATCAGGAGTGCATTTTTTACCCCAGTGAATGTGGTGATTGTATCCTGTTTCATCAATACCGATTACATAATGCGTATTCTTTGTTTCAAGGATAAAGATATTATTGTCACATTTAATTATGCCCATTTTTAATTCTCCGAAAAAATTATATTTGCAATAAACCTGATTTTATGC
>UQVI01000045.1 GCA_900544515.1 uncultured Oscillospiraceae bacterium
ATTATAGAGAGGTAATACAATGGACGCTTTAAACAAAAAAACGATTGAAGACATTGATGTTAAGGGTAAAAAAGTTCTTGCTCGCTGTGATTTTAATGTTCCGCTTAAAGACGGCGAAATTACAAATGATAAGAGAATTGTAGCTGCTCTTCCGACAATTAAGTATCTTATGGAAAACGGAGCAAAGGTTATTCTTTGTTCACATCTCGGCAGACCTAAGGGAGAATATAAGCCTGAGTTCAGTCTTGCACCTGTTGCTAAAAAGCTCTCAGAGTATCTTGGCGTTGAGGTTAAGCTTGCTGAGGATGAAAATGTTGTAGGCGATAATGCTAAGGCAATGGCAGCTGAGCTTAAAGACGGCGAAGTAATGCTTCTTGAAAATGTACGTTACAGAAAAGAAGAGACAAAGAACGAGGAAAACTTCTCAAAAGAGCTTGCATCTCTTGCTGATATCTTTGTTAATGATGCTTTCGGTACAGCTCACAGAGCTCACTGCTCAACAACCGGTGTTGCATCCTATCTTCCTGCTGTTTGCGGTTACCTTATCCAGAAAGAAATTAAGTTTATGGGTGGTGCTCTTGCTGATCCTAAGAGACCACTCGTTGCTATTCTCGGCGGTGCTAAGGTTTCAGATAAAATCGGTGTCATTTCAAACCTTATTGAAAAGTGTGACACAATCATCATCGGCGGCGGTATGGCTTATACCTTTATGAAGTATCTCGGCCACAGCATCGGTGATTCTCTTCTCGAGGCTGACTGGATTGAAAAAGCAGGCGAAATGATGAAATCTGCTGAGGAAAAGGGTGTTAAGTTCCTCATTCCTGTTGATAACAAGGTTGGTAAGGAGTACGACGAAAACACAGAGAGCATGGTTGTAAACAGTGATGAAATTCCTGACGGCTGGATGGGTCTTGATATCGGTCCTAAGACAGAGGCTATGTTTGCAGATGCAATCAAGGGCGCAGGCACAGTAATCTGGAATGGTCCTATGGGTGTATCAGAGTGGGATAACTTTGCATCAGGTACAATCACAGTAGCAAAGGCTGTTGCTGAGTCAGGTGCTATCTCAGTTATCGGCGGCGGTGATTCAGTTGCTGCTGTTACTAAGCTTGGCTTTGCTGATAAGATGAGCCATATTTCAACAGGCGGCGGTGCTTCACTTGAATTCCTTGAGGGTAAGGATCTTCCGGGCATCTGTGCACTTGCTGATAAAGATTAATAATGGGCAGATACTTTAACAGATTTGTAACGAATTTACCATCTGAACAAATAAATGCGGTTATTGATAATTTTTATACGATAAACAGCTTCAAGCCCTACGGATATAAGGGTGAGTCCTGGATGAAGCTTGGCAAGGGGATACTGGTGGCACCTCAGATAATGAGAGCTTCTGTTCAGGAAAATGTTGTTACCATAGAGGCATTTGTAAGATATGCTATATTACCGGGTGTTTACTTGGGCGAGTTTGAGCTTGATGACAGCTTTTTCCTTTGTGTGCCTAAAAAGGCTTTAATAAGCAAGATAAGAAATCTGGAAATGCAGCTGGGCTTCAACTCATATCAGCAGATGAATACACAGTATAATAATTATCAGAATCAAAATAATTTGTTTAATAATAATCAGATTCCGTTTAAAGTGTGTCCGCAGTGCAAAAAGAATTCAAAGATAGACTCTGCATTTTGTATGTATTGCGGTAATAAATTTTAATATCATAAGGAGAATAATTATGAATAAGACTCTTAGAAAAGCTGTTATTGCAGGTAACTGGAAGATGAATAACACTCCTGCACAGACAACAGCACTTATTAATGAGATGAAACCACTTGTTGCAGACGCAGATTGTGATGTGGTTCTTTGTGTACCTTTTGTTGATGTTCCGGCTGCAGTTGAGGCTGCAAAGGGCTCAAACATCAAAATTGGTGCTGAGAATGTTCATTTTAAGGACAGCGGTGCTTATACAGGTGAAGTTTCTGCAGATATGCTCCTTGAGCTTGGTGTTGAATATGTAGTTATCGGTCACAGCGAGAGAAGACAGTATTTTGCTGAAACAGACCAGACTGTAAATCTTCGCACTCTCAAGGCTCTTGAAAAGGGACTTAAGCCTATCGTTTGCGTTGGTGAAACGCTTGAGCAGAGAGAGCTCGGTTATACAGAGACTCTTCTTAAATATCAGACAAAGATGGCGCTCACAAACGTTTCTGCTGAACAGCTTGAAAATGTAATTATCGCTTATGAGCCGGTTTGGGCAATCGGCACAGGCGTAACAGCTACTGCTGATCAGGCTGATGAGGGCAACGGATATGTACGTGCAGCGATTGCAGAGGCTTATGGTGCTGATATGGCTGAAAAGGTAACGATTCAGTACGGTGGTTCAATGAATGCTAAGAATGCAGATGAGCTTGTTTCTAAGGTGAATGTAGACGGCGGACTTATCGGTGGCGCTTCACTTAAGGCTGAGGATTTCTCAATCATCGTTAAGGCTGCAAGCAAATAATTGATATGTTGTGGGTAGGTTAATTCCTGCCCACTTAAACTGTAAGAAACTTTGGAGGATTTATAATTATGAAAAAGCCAGTTGTGCTTTGTATTATGGATGGTTTTGGTAAAAATGCATCCGATTACGGCAATGCGGTTGTTGCCGCCAATAAAGTAAATCTTGATAAAATTATGGCTGAGAATCCATATACCTATATCGGTGCATCAGGTATGGATGTTGGTCTTCCTGACGGACAGATGGGTAACTCAGAGGTTGGCCACACCAATATTGGTGCCGGCAGAATCGTTTATCAGGAGCTTACAAGAATTACCAAGTCAATTGAGGACGGCGATTTCTTTGAAAACGAGTCTATGAAGGCTGCTGTTCAGAATGCAATTGATCATAATACAGCTCTTCACCTTATGGGTCTTATGAGTGACGGTGGTGTTCACTCTCACAATTCTCATATCTGGGCTATCGTTGAGCTTGCTAAAAGAATGGGTCTTGAAAAGGTTTATCTTCACTGCATTATGGACGGACGTGACGTTCCTCCCACAAGCGGTAAGGATTTTGTTGCAGATGCAATCCATAAGCTTGATGAAATCGGTGTAGGCAAGGTTGCTACAATCGTAGGCAGATATTATGCAATGGACAGAGATAATAACTGGGACAGAGTAAAGAAGGCTTACGACGCACTTGTATTTGGCAAGGGTATTCAGACAACAGACCCTGTTAAGGCGATTGAAGAATCCTATGAAAAGGTTGATGCTGATGGTAAGAATGTAACAGATGAGTTCATTGAGCCTACAGTATGCCTTGAAAATGAGGGCAGAATCAGCGCAAATGACAGTGTTGTATTCTTTAATTTCCGTCCTGACAGAGCAAGAGAAATTACAAGAACCTTTGTTGATGATGATTTCAAGGGCTTTGAGCGTGACAGAGTTCCTGTAACCTATGTTTGTATGACACAATATGATGCAACAATGCCGAATGTACTTGTTGCTTTCAAGCCGCAGAGCCTTTCAAATACACTGGGCGAATATCTTGCAAAGAATAATATGACACAGCTTAGAATTGCTGAGACGGAGAAGTATGCACACGTAACCTTCTTCTTCAACGGCGGTGTTGAGGCGGTTAACGAGGGTGAGGACAGAATCCTTATTCCTTCACCAAAGGTTGCAACTTATGACCTTAAGCCTGAGATGAGCGCTTATGAGGTTTCGGAAAAGCTTGACGAGGCTGTGCTTTCAGGTAAGTATGATGTTGTGATTGTGAACTTCGCAAACTGCGATATGGTTGGACATACAGGAATTTTTGATGCTGCAGTTGCTGCAGTTGAGGCTGTTGATAAGTGCGTAGGCTCTCTTTATGAGGCTGTTAAGAAAATGGGCGGCTGCCTGTTTATCACAGCGGATCACGGTAATGCTGATCAGATGAAGGAGCCTGACGGTTCTCCGTTCACAGCTCATACAACAAACCCTGTTCCTTTTATTGCTGCGAACTGCGGTGAGGGTACAGAGCTTCGTGAGGGCGGCAGACTTTGTGATATCGCTCCGACAATGCTGAAAATGCTTGATCTTCCTCAGCCTGAGGAAATGAGCGGTGAGTCTTTAATAAAATAAACTTATGGGTCGATTTTATCGGCCCTTGTTTTTTAGGAGGTTTCATGGATAATACACAAAAATTCAGCGGAAGAGCAGAGAATTATACTAAAGGCAGACCCGGTTATCCAAGAGCTTTATTTGATTGTTTGTATACGGATTACGGCTTTTCGGATCATTCATCCATTGCGGATATCGGCTCAGGTACAGGCAAATTTTCAAAATATCTTCTTGATAAAGGCAGTACAGTTTATTGTGTTGAACCAAATGAGGATATGCGTAAAGCTGCTGAAAATGAGCTTGGTGATTACAGCAATTTTATCTCTGTAAATGGTACATCGGATGCGACTACACTTAAGGATAACGCAGTTGATTTTATCACTGCAGCACAGGCTTTTCATTGGTTTGATGCTGAGAAATTCAAAGATGAATGTAAAAGAATTCTTAAGCCGAAGGGCTTGATCGTGCTCGTCTGGAATACACGCGATATGAGCAGTGAATTCAATGTTAAGAGCTATGAAATATACAGAAAATATTGTCCGTCCTTTAAGGGATATCACGGCGGAATGAAAGATGATGATAAGCTGATTTCAGATTTTTTTAAGAACGATTTCAGGAAAATTGTTTTTGAAAATCCTCTTGCCTTTACCAAAGAAAAATTTATAAAAAGAAGTCTTTCCGCCTCGTATTCACTGAAACAGGGTGACGATAATTATGAAAGATATATTGCCGAGCTGAAAGACTTGTTTGATGAATACAGTGAAAATGATATTGTTACGATGAAGAATAATACAACTGTATATATAGGAGGCGTTTTATGAAAAAGTATGATGTGATATTGTTTGATCTTGATGGTACACTGACAGACTCTTCACCCGGTATTATGAACTCAATCGTGTATGCCCTGAAGAAGTATAATATCAGTGTTAAAAATACAGACGATTTAAGGATATTTCTCGGTCCTCCGCTCCATGAATCCTTCAGGGATTTTTACAGCTTTGATGATGAAAAGTCTATGGAAGCTGTGGGGTTTTACAGAGAATATTTCAGCACTAAGGGTTTGCTTGAAAATGAAGTTTATTCCGGAATAAGAGAGATGCTTGAAGATTTGAAAGAGCATGGAAAAAAATTAATTCTTGCCACCTCAAAGCCGCAGCCGTTTACGGACAGAATTATGGAACATTTTGATTTGGCAAAATATTTCGAGTTCATTGCAGGATCAAATATGGACGGTACACGCTCCAAAAAGGCAGAGGTTATTGCATATGCTCTTGAAAGCTGTAATATAACAGATAAATTCAATGTTGTTATGGTTGGCGACAGAGAACACGACATAATCGGAGCAAAGACAGTCGGCATTGATTCAGTCGGTGTGGAATACGGTTACGGTGATTATGATGAGCTTTCTGACGCCGGTGCAACCTATATTGTAAAAACAGTTGAGGAATTGAAGGGCTTGCTAATTTAAATTATTGTTTAGTGTATCAACAATGTTATTGATATTTCGTAGGGCAGGGGCTTGTCTCCTGCCGAACATGATTTTTATATTGCGGTGAGCGCAAGCCCTCATCCTACAATAAACAATAATTTATAAAGGAGCAAATATGATCAAATCCATATTTTTTGATTTAGACAGGACACTGCTTAACGGCGATAAAAGGATATCAAATTCAGCGGTAAAATCATTCAGATATCTTCAAATCAGGCAAGTAAATTTAACGGCGTTGAGAAAATAAGAAAGCATTTTGGATTTTCTGAGTCGGAGGTTGCTGTGTTCGGCGATGATATGAATGATTTTGAAATGCTTAACGGATATAAAAATTCTGTTGCGATGGGCAATGCGGATGCGCGTGTAAAAGCAGTTGCAAGATTTGTAACAAAAAGCAATGATGCCGACGGAATTTCTTACGCTTTAAAAGAGCTGCTTAAGGTTATATAGAGGTGAATATGAAAACATTATATGTATCAGATCTGGATAAAACACTTTTGAGAAACAATCAAAAAACATCAGAATTCACAAACAGCACAATCAACAGTCTTGTTGAAAAAGGTATGCTGTTTTCTTATGCTACTGCAAGGTCCTATGTTACTGCACATAAGGCAACGCAGGGACTGAATGCACAGATACCTTTGATTGTTTATAATGGTACCTTTGTTATTGATAACGCGACAGGAGAAATTTTAATTTCAAATTATCTTGATCATGCTGATGAATTGCTGTCTGATGTTATTGACAGTGGTATTTATCCTATTGTTTATTCATATATCAATGGTTCGGAAAAATTTTCATATTATGCCCCAAAATGCAGCAGCCCTACTATACAGTTCATAAAATCAAGAAAAAATGATATAAGAGAAAACTGTGTAAATTCAGAGGAGGAGCTTTATAAAGGGGACATCTTTTATATGACTTGTATTGATGATGAGTATAAGCTTAAAGAGTTGTATGAAAAGTATAAGGAAATATATAATTGTCTTTTTTACAAAGAGCCCTATTCAGATGAATGGTGGCTTGAAATAATGCCTAAAAATTCTTCAAAGGCGAATGCCATTAAACAGCTTAAGGAATATCTCGAATTTGATAAGGTTGTAGCCTTTGGCGACGGTGAAAATGATATTGAAATGTTTGAGATTGCAGATGAATGCTTTGCTGTTGAAAATGCTGTTAAAAGTCTTAAGCAAATCGCAACCGGAGTTATAGCAGATAACGATAACGACGCAGTCGCAAAATGGCTTTTGGAAAATTCCGGTTTTTAAAAATGATTTTACCGCCTTATATATCGTTTGTAATTACTCAGGTATTATGATATTATTTATAAGGTGAATTATATGAAGCATTACAGCGTCCTTACAAGGGCAGATGAAAGCAAATTTGAGAAATATATTGTTAACCAAAACGATACAGGCGATGTTTTTTATTTCCTGTGATGATAATGATGAAGAGGATATTATAAAGAATACAGATATTTCTGTATTTATTGACAGCAAAAGAAATGTTTATAAATTTGATAACAGCGAGATCGTTTTATTTTCAGATAAAAAATTTTCTTTTACTCCCATTTCGTGGTTTAAGAAATTCTGTCGGAAATCTTGTTGGATTATTGAAAGAAAATTATAATATTGACAAAGACAGAATTTATGTTTTCGGTACGTCGTTCGGAGACTTTTGTACATGGAGATTGGTATATCATAATCCGGAGCTTTGTGCCTGTGCCATACCTGTTATGGGCGGATTTGATGATATCATTGAAAAGTCAGTTTATACTGATTTTGAAAGGTTTGTCAATGTGCCGATGTGGGCAGCACATTCTTCGGACGATGAATGTGTAAGTATTTGATGATTATGCAGTTGAAAGAATCAAGAAGCTTGGCGGAAACATAAAATATTCACGCTGGGATAAATACGGACACGGCATGGCACGTCACTTTTATAAAAAGGAAAAGTGGTGTGATTATATGTTTGAACAAAAGTTAAATCATTAAAATGCAAAAGAAAAAAGCACACCATATAACACGGTGTGCTTTTTCCATAAGGGGTAAAAAATTTATGTGAAAACGTAGTTGGTATATATAAAAAGGCCGAGTAAATAATCAATATTTAAACAACCTTGTTGACTATTTTGTAATTCTGTAAGGGTTTGGAGCATGGCTTCTTTCTGATAAAGCTACATATTCAGGCCTTGCATTTTTAGCAAAAGCACCCTTAATCATAAAGAAAGCGATATCCTTACTGATTTTCTCATAGTCCACATTGAAGATTTTTGCCGAAACATTTTTGTTAAATGCATTAACAAGCGGTCCCATACAAAATGCAGTGATGATTGTACCGATACCGATATTTTTTATCTCGGTAAAATTGCCTTTGAAAATTGCTGCAAATCCTCCGCTCACAATTAAACCGATAAGTATTACCAGAATATCTGTAATAACTCTTACCCATTTGTACTGGAGCTTGGTTGAACGGCTGAGCATAAAGCCGAGCGCATCATAAGGACCTACACCAATATTGGCGGTAAAGAATAGTGAACAAGCGAAGCACAAGGTTACTATGCCGATTAAGAGAAGGGGTACTCTTACGGCAAGCGTGTAATGATTTTCAACAACAGGTGAAATTAAGCTCTGGAATAACTCACAGGCGTAACCGCAGCCTATCATATTGATTACCGTACCTACACCGATTAAACCTCTGTGGGCAACAATCAAAACATAAAGCAGAATCACTGCATTTATAATCATCTGATATGTACCAAAGCCGATGCCCAGTGTGCTTGCGACGTTCATATTCATTGATGTAAAAGGATCAACCCCAAAACCGGAGACCGAGAAAAGTGAAATTCCAAAACCCATTATGATAATGCTGATAAAGGAGAGAATTACTCGCTTAACCATATGGTGCTGAGTAAACATATCTTTCATATATCCGTAAGCTTCTGATTTCAATTTGCTCATATGCTGACCTCTGTTCGATTTGTTGTTTCCCCTCTTTGCTTACATTATATGCTTGCGATTGAAAAAATCAAGTTTTTTGTGCAACTTTCTACTTATGTAATATTTTGCACAAAAAAGTTGGAATAATTTTGTGCAAAATAAATAAATATTATTCCATTTGCTTGCCTAAGAAGGCAGCTGCGACCTGAACGAGCTTAACATCTGTTTCGCTGGGAAGGGTGTTGTCATTTTCCTCAATCAGTGCCACTGCACCGCTGACATCTCCGCCGTATATGATAGGATATACTACATTTGCTTTTCTGTTGAATCCCTCAATCGCATTCATACTTGGCACCACATCTGTGGAAATGTGAATGGCTCTGTTGTCCATAAGTTCCTCAAGATTCTTTGTTACTCTGCGTTCAAGTATTTCACGCTTGCTGATTCCTGATGCTGCTATAACGTGATCATTGTCCATAATAGCAACCGGCAGTCCGCCGTTTTTGTGCAGAACCTCCGCATACTGATTTGCGAAATTTGAAAGCTCACCAATTGGTGAGTATTTTTTAAATATCACTTCTCCCTCAGCGTCAGTGAAGATTTCCAGCGGATCCCCCTCCTTAATTCTGAAAGACCGTCTGATTTCCTTTGGTATTACGATTCTGCCAAGATCATCTATTCTTCTGACAATTCCTGTCGCTTTCATATCATCTACTCCTCAAATAATGTAAATTTATCTGTAATATTTTGCACATATTTAAGTTGTATATACTAAATATAAATTGAGATTTTTTGGAAAATTTAAATATATCCGATCAGTCCTTTGAAAATTAGGATGATTACTGTAAGTATATTGATGGTGTCAATACAGCATTTCATGAGTTTGTTTTCAATCCATAGGATATGAAAGAGTTTCTGAGTCAGAACCTTTAATGAATTTTGGTGCCCAAAAGAAAACGGAACAAGAATCGCCGTTTCGATAAAACAAATTGGAAAATGATGGGAACAACAAAAGCACCGTTTTATACGGTGCTTTTGTTGTGATATATTATTTGTATATTCTCGGTATTCGCGGATTTACCATAAGCGGCGATATATCAACACTGGCAATATCGCCAATCTGAACATCACTTCCTGTTATATCCACTGCAGTGTGTGACAAGCCGATTTCACCGATAACGCTGTACATTCTTCCGTTTATTTTAACATACATCTGCTGCTTTTTCAGAAATTTTTTCAGCTGTGAAAGAACGGAGCGAAAATCCGCAATTTCCTTTTCTTTAGCCAGACCAAAGCCGTCGTAGTGCCCAATCGGAACAATGGCAATTTTTGTTTCATGTTTCGTCGTATAAAGTCCGTTGTAGCCGATTGAATACCCTGCAGGTACGGTTTTTATTTCAATTACATCTGCTTCAAGAGATCCAAGCCTGTTAAGCCTGGTTTTATTTTTTGTAATAACCCTTCCTGTGAAAGCAGAGCCGATTCGTACACTGTCGAGGCATACGCCATCAACATTAAGCAGTGCAGGGGAGTTGCTGGCGTGGATAATGCCGACATTCTTGCCCGCCTTTTTTATTTGCTCCATTGTATCCTTGAAAAGTGCAAGCTGAGCTCTTGTAAGCTCCTCATTTGTAAAGGCGGATGAGAAATGCGTATATGCACCGATAAACTCAAGATGATTAAAATCGTAGCATTTTATTGCATCCTCAATTTCACTGGGCATAAAGCCATAGCGTCCCATACCTGTGTCGATTTTCAGATAGCATTTTGTCACGGTGTTCAGATCGGACGATACCTCGTTCATAACCTGAGCGGCATTCAGTGAGCCAATAGTGGCAATGCAGTTGTTTTTTGCAATGATTTCAGTCTCGCTTTTAATTCCTGTGGAACGCATCACGAGGATATCCTCTTTGTCAAGAACACTTCTGAGCTCAGGAATATCATCAACCTCAGTAATTGCAAAAATGCTGATGCCATTATCTCTGAGTATTTTTGAGAATTCCTTTATTCCAAAACCGTAGCCGTTGCCCTTTACAACTCCGATTAACGGCACGCCTGCTTTTTCCTTAATGATTTCGATATTTTCTTCAAGCTTGTTTTTGTCAATGATATATCGGCTCATACTGTTACCTTATTTTCTCAAGAACTTTAGTTGCGACATTGTAAAGATTGTAGACAGGCTTATTGATTACGTAGTCAAATTCACCCACAAATTCCTTCATATATCCTCCGAAGCCGTGCTTGAATCTCCACAGTCCGTAGTGCGGGTTGTCAGGATTCTGGCAATCGCCTGAAATTCCGCCGAAATCATAAACCTTGCAGCCGCATTCCATACCCCACTGCATCATTGCCCACTGCAGTGCATAGTTAGGATATACATTTCTATGTGCGTTTGATGATGCACCGTATTGGTACTTCATAACATTCTGTCCCCATTTGATAGCGATTGTGCCTGCTATAGCCTGTCCGTTATAGTATGCCATATAAAGCCTTGCATCGTCCGTCATGCAGTCAAGTATTTTTGCAAAATATTCCTTAGGTCTTGTTGAAAATCCGTCACGTTCTCCTGTTTCGCTCATAATTCTAACGAAATCGTCCAGCGCTTCTTTGCCGCAGATTTTAACCTCAACACCTTTTTTAGGTGCTTTTCTGATTCGGTTTCTGTAATCGGACTTGAAGGTGAGCATAAGTTCCTCCTCACTGAGACCGTTGTAGTCAAAGCAGTATACAAATCTCGGCTGAACATTTTCAAAATCCATACAGCCGGGATTGAGTTCGATAAAGCCCTTTTTAATCAGATGCTCCTTGAATGCTTGGTTTTCAATAACAATTTCAGGGTCGATTTTAAGGCAGTATGCCTTGTATTCCTTTCCGATTTCAAGAAGTCCGTTAAAGAGTTTATCAAATGTATCAAAGTCGTTCTCATCACATACGAAACCGCGACAGCAATACATAAGAGAGTTCTTGATTACGGGGATTGAACGGATAAGAACAGCGGCAGCACCTTTGATTTCTCCGTTATCATCCTTAAGCATTACTGCTTCAAATTTCCAAGCATCTTTTACCTTTGCCCACTTTGAAGAATGTTGAAAAAGTCCCTTAGGATGCTGCTTTATAAAGTTTTCATATTCAGCAAGATTGCTTTTATTCACTCTAACTATCATTATTTAAACTCCAGAATTAACTTGATTTATAATTTATTATTATAACAAATTACGCCCCTCTTGTCTATATTGACTTTTATTGC
>UQVI01000046.1 GCA_900544515.1 uncultured Oscillospiraceae bacterium
ACGAGATTCGCCTTAGTCTCGTGGGCTCGGAGATGTGTATAAGAGACAGCAGTAGCTTTCTCACCTCATTATCAGTAAGCTCTCTTGACTTGCCCGACTGAAGCATACCCAGCTTTACAGGACCTATGGAAATTCTCTTCAGTCTTGCAACCTCAAGATTTACAGCTTCACACATTTTTCTGATCTGCCTGTTTCTGCCCTCACGCAGAATAAATTCAAGAACCACTCTTCCCTCTTCCTCAGTAACAATATTTACATCACAGGGAGCCGTTTTTCTGCCATCAATTTCAATACCGTTTCTTAGCTTATCAAGAATCTCATCATTAACAGAAGGACGCACTGTTACACGGTATACCTTTGCGTAATTATGCTTCGGATGTGTCAGTGCATTGGCAAATGAACCGTCATTCGTAAGAATCAATAATCCCTCTGAATCCTTATCAAGTCTGCCCACAGGATAGATTCTTGCTTTCACGTCAATAAGATCCATAACTGTTTTTCTGCCGAGTTCATCGGAAACAGTGGTGACATATCCACGCGGTTTATTAAGCATAATATAGTACATCCTGTCAATCTTGTTTATCTTTTTACCACGCACAGTAACCAAATCCTTTTTAGGATTGATTTTGTCACCGATATGAGCAATATGACCGTTGACCTTAACCTTTCCCATTTCAATAAGCTCTTCACTCTTCCGGCGTGATGCCACGCCGCATTCAGCCATGAATTTCTGCAATCGTACTTCGTTCTTGTTCGGCATAATATTTTACATCCTCGTCTGCCTCTATCGGCAGTCTTTCTATCATTTTTTCATTTAAATAAACACACACATAGCCTACAGCATCTCCCTGCATTACTGGGGCATAAAGGAAGGGACTATGATATATTTCAAGCCTTAAATCTGATAAAATATAATACTTTTTTCCGTAAGATGCTTTGACGGTGTTTTCCTTGCCGCCAACAACATTTATATCTATTGTATCTGTAATTTCATATTCATTATATTTTTGCTCACACGCTTTCATCAGATTAATATGATCATTCCAATCATCAGGTGCATTGAGCGTCACACATATAAGAATATTCCCATTGTATTTTTTTGCAGAGACAAGGCATCGCCCTGCCTTTTTTGTATATCCGGTTTTTACACCAAAGAAATTTTTATCTCTCGCAAGCAGCTTATTGTGATTATAAACCGTAACCTTATTTTTGCCAATCATAATATCAGCACTTTTCTTTGAAACGATTGAGCAGAAAGTTTCATTTTTCACCGCCTCAGCTGTAAGCAGTGCCATATCATACGCCGTAGAATGGTGACCGCCCTCATCGAGACCTGATGGTGTTACAAAATAGGTGCTGTTCATCCCGATTTCAGATGCTCGCTTATTCATAAGTGCAGCAAACTCTTCCAGACCGCCTGAAAGGAAATAGGCAACCGAATTGGCAGAATCATTGCCTGATGTCAGCATCATACCTATAACAAGGTCACTGAGTGAAAGGCTATCCCCTGCTCTTAAGCCCAGTGACGAGCCTTCAGTCCTCAGCATTTCATCCGTAATTTTAACACTCTCATTCAGCTTACCGCTTTCAACAGCCAGAAGAGCCGTCATAATTTTAGTGGTTGAGGCAATGGCTCTTTCCTCATAAGCATTCTTTTCATAAAGAATGATGCCTGTATCAGAATCCATAACAATTGCACTCTGTGCTGAATTATCGGCACCATAAGCTGTAAACGGAAAAATAAATATAAGCGACAGAAAAAAAGCAAATCTCTTCAACAAAATAATCACCTACATAAATATATGCAGGTGATGTGAATAACAAAACACTGTTTGTAATTATTCAGCTGTTTCCTCAGCTGGCTTTTCCTCTGCCTTGTCAGCCTTGAGAAGCTCAGTTACCTTATCAACAAGTTCAGGAATCATTGCAATTGCACGGTCAGCAGATGATGTGTAGTTGTTAATCTGCATCATTCTGCACTTACCGTTTTCAATAACAATAAATGCAACAGGAGTGATTGTGATACCACCACCGCCGCCACCGCCGAAAAGCTCAGCGTTTGACTTTGATGGAAGATCTGTACCGCCTGATGTAAAGCCGTATGACACCTTTGATACAGGAATTAAAGTGGTATTGCCTGTTGTCATTGGTTCACCGATGATTGTTGAAACATCAACCATCTGGCGCATTTTTTCCAGAGTATTTTCCATTATTTTGTTTACCGGAGTTTCTTTCATTTTGCTAATCCCCTTTTTTATTTTTAATTAAATTTTTCAAAAATACAAAGACCGCCTTAAGTGCTACCTTAAGAAGCAGACCGACACTGATACTTCCTATAAGCTGAAATTCAACTTCAGTTTTATCAGCAATAAAATCAGGCTGAATATAATCATCGTAATTATCAACCTTCATTGCAGAGAGTATCATTCCTTTTACAGGATAATAATACTTGCACAGCGTTCCGTATGATCTTGCAATCATATCCGCATCGCCGCCGCCTACCAATATCATAACATAAAGTGAGTAAATATGTAAACCCCTAATTAATGTAGAAATTGCAGAATTTGCAGTTTCAAGCAAATTTGAAACAAAGGAAAGGATACCTACAATACCCTCCTCATCCCACATTTTCTTAATTGGGTTTGACTTTTTCTTCGCAGGCGGGTTCTCAGCAGGCTTATTTTCTTCGGAAATATTTTCATCCTTCTGATTAACTGTTTCCGTTTTCTGCGATTCTGTATCAGCCTTTGGAACTGCAGATGCAGGCCTTTGCTCTGATACTTTTTCTTTTTTCTCCTGCTTCTTTTTCTTACTCTCTTCAGCAACATCCTTTGCCTTTTTCTCAGGGAATAAGATAAAATTAAGAATTTCAGAAAGAATAATATCTTTTTCTATAAAAAGAACCTGAATTTTTGTATGCCAGCCTTTATCATAAACCAGAGTAACGGTGGCTGAGAGTGAACAAATAAGTGCAATAATTACAACAAGCACTGCAACGATTATTAAAAATACTTTCATTTATTCACCGTCCTCCTGTTTATCTGTATTCTGCATTCCGGAATTCTGCTTATCTGCTGATTCATCCTCTTCAAAAAGTGATGTCTGCGAATCATCCTTCTCCTCACTATTATCAGGCAAATCAGGCAAATCGTCAAGACTATTCAGTGAAAAACATCTTAAAAATCTATCGGTAGTGCCATAAACAAGCGGTCTTCCGGGCAAATCCAGTCTGCCCTTTTCCTCAATAAGACCCTTCTGAATGAGATTTGAAACCGGTCCACTGCAATCAACACCGCGTATCTGCTCAATAAAGGAGCGCGTAACAGTTTTATTATAAGCAATTATAGCAAGCACCTCAAACGCAGCCTGACTGAGCGGCGTATTCTTTTTTATTTCAAGAAGGCCTCTGACCTCTTCGGAATACTCCTCACGTGTACAGAGCTGATATTTTCCGTCAACACGAATTAATCTGAGTCCGCTGTCATTTTCATCATACATCGCCTCAAGGTGCCCAAGCATTTTAATTACATTCTCAACATCAATATCCAGCACCTCTGCAAGCTTGCCCGGTTCAACGGGATCACCTGCCGCAAAGAGCATTGCCTCAATAGAAGCCAACACATTATTACTGCTCAATATTATTTACCTCATCTACTATCTGAACCGAAGGATTGCTCATCTCACCCTCGATTGTTATTTTTTTTGTTTTTGCAAGCTCCAGAACTGCAAGAAAGGTTGCAACCATGTCACTTTTGGTCTGCGCATCCTGAAAAAGAGTTAAAAATTTAACCTTTTTACCGCCCCACAGCTTACGCATAACCGTGCTTACCTTTGTTGCAACGGCAACAAATTTCTTAGCAACGATTACTTTAAACGAATCCAGCGGCGGAGGAAGCTTACGTCTGCCTCTGCCGGCAGCACTTATGTAAGCGTTAAGAAGCTCCTCCCCCTCGTGAAAGCGTTCATAATCGTAATTTACATATCCCTCCTGTGCAGGACGGACAAAACGGTTAAAGCCGTCTGTCTGGTGCGACAGCTTTTCAGCCATAAGCTTACAGTCACGATATTCAATCAGCTCGCCTGTAAGCTCCTTTTTTAGTATCTCAGCCTCTTCGTGCTTGGGCAGAAGTGAAACTGTTTTAATATAAATGAGCCTTGCAGCCATTTCAAGGAATTCACCGGCAACATCAAAGTCCTGCTCCTGCATCTGCCTTACATATTCCACATACTGATTTACAAGCTCAACAATCGGAATATCATTAATATTCAGTTTATGTTTTGAAATCAGATGCAAAAGCAAGTCCATAGGACCCTCAAACACATCTATCTTATAATGAATCTGTTCCATGTATTCACCCAAAAATCAGTCTTGGAATAATCGAAATAAGGTCAAGCATTTTTGAAGAAAGCCATGCAATAGGGCCATTGAGCAAGCCTGTGAAAAGAATTACCATAAGTCCGATCATAATATACCTGTCATATTTCATAATTTTGAAATAAATCTTGTCAGGTAAAATGGAAGAAAATATCTTTGAACCGTCAAGAGGCGGAATAGGTAAAAGATTAAATACGGCAAGCATGACATTAATCTGAGCAGCATAGCTGAAGAAATATGCCAATGCATTACCGACAGGACTGCTGCTTACAGCCGTAATAATATAGTAAATAAACACGGATACAAATCCCATAAGGAGATTTGACACAGGACCTGCAAGTGCAATCAGCGCCATATCCCTTCTCGGGTGCTTTAAGCGTGCTGGGTTAACAGGCACCGGATTTGCGTAACCGATACCAAACAGGAATATCATAATTGTACCGATAATATCAAGATGCGCAAAAGGGTTAATTGTAAGTCTGCCCTTAAGCTTAGCCGTATCATCTCCGCATTTATACGCAATAAGACCGTGCGACATCTCGTGAATCGGCAAACAGCAGAATACAACAAAGCAGGTTGATAATATCATAACCATAAAGCCTAAATAGTCCCCTGCTCTTACAAGCTGAATCATCTGTGAAATTTTTGACATATCCTCAGTCCTTTTTTATTGCGGCAACGATTCTGTCGTTACCATATAAATCTTTAATAACATTAACATCTTTGAAATCCGTTAAAACATTCAGGATATCTTTTCCCTGATCATTACCGATTTCAAGGAAAAGATGTCCGTTATCATTTAACATTCCAGACCAATTATCGTTGATTATGCGATAAAAGTCAAGTCCGTCTTTTCCGCCGTCCAGTGCCATAGACGGCTCATAGAGCACCTCGCTCTGCAGGGCTTCAATCTCATCACTTTTTATATAAGGCGGATTTGAAATAATTACATCTGCTTTTTTCAGTTCTTTAGTATTTTTTATATCACCGCAGATTACCTTAGCATTGGAAATATCCTGCGCATTTTTTAAAAGGTAAAACATTGCATCTGCGCTTTTCTCAATCATATACACAACAGCATCCGGACAAGCCTTAGCCACACTGACACCTATACATCCTGAGCCTGCGCATAAATCATACACTGTGCATTTACCCAATGACTTAATATGCCTGATTGCAAGAGAACAAAGCTCTTCCGTTTCAGGTCTTGGGATAAGCACACCCTTGCCCACATAAAACGTACTTTCGTAGAAATCCCATTTACCGATAACATACTGTAAAGGCTCACCGCTTTTTACCCTCCAAAGCAAATCGGCAAAGCGTTTCATAATCACATCATCGTCTTTATGCATAGGGTATTCATTGTTTTTGATTCCAAGCAGACTGCATACAAGGCACAGGGATTTAAACTCAGCCTCATCAACACCATTGCAGGATAAGAAATATACTCCGTAATTATAAGCTTCACTGGCTGTCATTTGATTTCGTCGTCCTCCGGATTATCAGTAATTACTGCCTTAAGAGCCTCAATACCAACCTCAATTATTTCATCATCAGGCTCGTTTGTAGTCAGTCTTTGCATCCATAAACCGGGCGCAGAAAGTATTTTCACAATTACATTATCGTGCTTGCCTGCATACTTTATAAACTCGTATCCAATACCCATTATAAATGGAATGAATGCCATTTTAAGGAGCATCCATAGAATTCTTACCTCTGCAATAGAAGGGAATATTTTTGAAAGAATGGTACTGAATACAATGCTGAAAATCAGCATAACAAATATAAAGGATGTACCGCATCTTGGATGAAAACGTGAGCATTTCTTAACATTTTCAACAGTGAGATCAAGTCCTGCCTCATAACAGGCAATGGATTTATGCTCTGCACCGTGATACATAAATGTACGCTTAATATCCTTCATACGACTGACAAGAGCAATATATACAACAAAAATAATGATTTTCAGCACACCTTCAATTGTACCCTGCCAGGCAGTAAGTGTACCATCAGTCCAGGCATTAAGCCTGTTGAATATAAGTACAGGAAAATAGAAGAAAATCAGAATTGCAAGACACACTCCGAGAAATGAAGCAATAACCATAATAATATCCATAAATTTGTCACCGAGCTTGTCGGTAATCCATTTCTCGAACTTATTCATTTCAACGTCTTCCATATCCTCCATACCGGAGGCTTCAGCTGAATACATAAGCATTTTATAACCAAGTATCATTGACTCAACAAAAGCTACGATTCCTCTGATAACAGGCACGCCAAAAAACTTAACTTTTTCTTTTGCATGTTTAAACTCGTGATGCTCAACAAGTATATTTCCGCTCTCCTGTCTTACAGCAGTGGCTATACCGCGCGGTCCCTGCATCATCACACCTTCAATCAGAGCCTGACCTCCGACTGAGGTTTTATGTGTTTTTTTATCACTCATTAACTTCGCCTTTCATTTCAATGCCCTTATTTATTTCAGCATCATCCGGATTTTGGGCAATACCCTGAAGCTCATTTTCCGATGGTGCATTTTCAACAGGAAGATAAATTACAACAAGCGTACCCTTGCCCTCTTCACTGTCAATTTCAAGCTTTCCTTTATGTAAATTAATAATTTCATTTGTTACCGCCAGACCGATACCTGAACCGCGAACGGAAACATTCGCCTTATAGAACTTATCCTTGACGTGAGGCAAATCCTCCTTACTGATTCCGCAGCCCTGATCAGCAATTGCAATACTGATAAAATCACTGCCCTCAAGCTTAATAAACTGTGCCTTAACAAAGATCTTACTCGGTGAGCGTGAATACTTAAGAGCGTTATCAAGTATGTTCATAAATACCTGCTTGAGCCTGTTTGCATCTGCATCTGCCACAGCAGGAACATCAGGAATACTATATTTAACCTCAATACCCTCTCTCATTGCTCTTTCACAGAAAGTGAATACAGTTTCATCAAGCTCAGCAAAAACATCTGTCTTAGCCAGCTTAAGATTCATTCTTCCGCTCTGAAGCCTTGAAAAATCGAGAAGCTCTTCAACAAAGCCTTCCAGTCTGCCTGCCTCCTTAACGATTACCTCAAGTCCTTTTCGTGTTACATCATCAAAGGAATCATTAGCACCGAAGGTCAGTGTTTCACCCCAGCCCTTAATGGAGGTAAGCGGAGTCCTGAGCTCGTGAGAGATTGTGGAAATAAAATCGTTTTTCATTTTATCGGTGGTCGAAATCTCTTCCGCCATTGAGTTAATGGAATCACAGAGATTACCGATTTCATCATTATATTTCTTCTCAATACGAACAGAATAATCACCCTGAGCAATTTTCTTTGTCGTATCTGTAACTTCCTGAATAGGGAAAATAATGGAACGGATAAAAAACAGATTTGAAAATACTATGATTGCAAACACAATCACGAGTGCAGCAAATATCAGAAATACCATTGTATGTATCTGATTATCAATCTGCTCAAGCGAGGACATTACACGCACTGCACCGACAATGTTACCATCAGGATTCTTTATTGCACGGCAGATTGCCATTACCTTTTCGCCGCTGTCCAGTTTTCCGATAAATTTTCCGCTGTTTTCAGCATCAACAAGCGCCTGATTATAGTCAGGCATTTCCTGTTTCTCGATGGCAAAGCCGCTTGACGACAGAATAATCTGACCATCACTGTCAATAACCCATATTGTCGTTTTGTCCTTATAGCTGTAGCTGTCAATGAAATCCGTTGCTGACTGCTCCAGCGTTATACCCGCCTCAAGATTTGATGAAAAATAATCGGTTGCCGTTGTGGATGTGCCTGAACTTAAAATGCTTTCAACATTTGAATAATAATGATTTTTAATTGCAAATGATGATGTAAAAAAAACAATAATGAAAAATATTGCAACAACACCGAGAATGTTAATGAGCCATCTCAGAGTGATTCCCCTGACTTTAGGGATATGAAATTTTTCGCTGAATCTATTTTTCATTACATTTCCTGCCAGAATATACTAAATTTATTTTTTACTGCTTTGAGGTAATCCATTTATAGCCAAGACCCCATATGGTAACAAGTCTTGTAGGATTTGAAGGATTTTCCTCAATCTTAATTCTAAGACGTCTGATATTCACATCGACAATCTTTTCATCTCCGTAATAATTTGCACCCCAAACTGTTTTAAGAATATCTGTTCTTGAAAGAGCAGCATTCGGATTTTTAAAGAAATATTCGATAATCTGAAATTCCACCTGAGTCAGCTCAATCAGCTCACCGTTTTTAGCTAAAGTACGATTTCTCAGATTCAGTTCAAATTCGTCAAGGATGATACTGTCGCCGGTAGTATCATTTTTTCTGAAGCCGCGCGTCATTTCAACTCTTCTGTAAACGGCATCCACTCTTGCCATAAGCTCACTTGGTGAAAACGGCTTTGTTACATAATCATCAGCACCGAACAGAAGACCTGTTACCTTGTCCATTTCCTGCGTTTTGGCACTGAGCATAATGATACCCAGATCAGACGAACGCTTACGAAGCTCCTTGCATACTGCCAGTCCGTCAATTTCAGGCATCATAATATCAAGGATTGCAACATCAAAGCTATTTTGATTCTTTGAAAACTTTTCAAGTGCAACAGCACCATTTTCAGCCTGCTCTACCTCATAACCGCTTCTTGTAAGGTTAATTACAATAAACTCGCGGATGGATTCCTCGTCCTCCGCAACCAATACCTTTTTCATAAAATTTCCTCCTCTGTGAAATGCTAAGGCATTCCAAATTAAATTAATAGGATTTAATCATATTTTTCAAATCATCAATTGTAAACTTTATATCAGATTTGTCATTAACCTTAGCAAGATAAACAAATCCGGAATTACTGTAAATCTCTGCATATCCCTGAAAATCCGCTTCTCTTGAATTATAAGCGGACCTGATCATTGTGATAATGCTGAAGCATTCATTTTTACTTTCATTTGAGATTAAAGAAAATGTTCTGCTTTCATTATCATATTTGGCGATGACCTTATCAAAAATATCATCGTTAATCAGAAGTGAATACGCATCTCTTTTGCAGGAATATGTGTAGCATTTATGGAGCAAAACCGTATTTTCATAAACAACCCAGTTCTGGGCAGTAATCTGCGCAGGCAATTTTTTTACTGACTTATCTGTAGGAATTTCAACAGTTTTATCACCATCAATATCCTTGCAGTAGATTATACTGTTTCTTCTTGTTTCTGAGGTTTTGCCTGAGTTGTAGCTGTAAAACGGTGAAACGATCGAATCATAATAGTCAGACCAATAAATAAACTCTGTTACCATTGAATCACCGTCTGATTTAAGTGCATCGGCATATACACTGACACCCTCGTCAGTCATACCCCAAGTTATATTTTCAAAGGAGATGATTGTGCTGTCCAGCTTTGTTTCACCAAGTAGCTTTTCGTCGCCGTCCACAAAGGAATAAAGCTCAGCCGTAGGTGCCTCAGCCGCTGAACCGAGATTAAAAACAATTACCTCGTTCACCTTATCATCATTTATATCCAAACAAATAAATTCACCGGCAGCAATAGAATCGGATATAGATTCAAGCATTGTACCTTTATCTGTTTTTTTCTGAGCATAAACATTGAATCTATAATTATTTGATTTTGAAATAATACTCCAGCAGACCAGAATTTCATCATGTCCGTCGTTGTTCACATCGCAAAAATCGACGGATTTAACATCATTGCCTTCACCCCTGATGCTTTCAACAACACTCCATTTATTCTGTTGCTTTTTTAAAACAGCCAGGCTGGTTGTTCCTCTTTCATCAGAGGGCTCAAAAAAGGCAATTGCCTCATCCTCTTTATCCTTGTCCAAATCGTGGAAAATAAAAGATGTTGTATAATCACCGCTTGACGGTATCTTTATCAAGTACCCTGATTTGCAGTATTCGTCAACAGCATTCTGTACACCTGCATTATCACCGCTGGGTGAAACAGGAGAAATCAAATCATCAATGGATGAGGAAAGTCTGAAATTACTGCATCCGGTCAGCAGCAGTGACAAAGATAAAAGAATCAGAAACACTCTTAATTTTTTCATTTTGTCACCTCTTTAACGCACATATATTAGACATTATAACAGAAATGAACTATAAAATAAATATAAATTTAAAAAATAATTACAAATAATTACATTTATTATAAAAAAACAGAACAGCAGCCATAAAAACTGCTGTCCTGTTAAAATGAAATCAGCCAAATGAGAGTCAAACAAAATAAGGTTTAAATCAATACTTATTATGTACCTTCTCAGCAAAGCAAAGGAAATCCTTAATTTCAATCACAGTGCCGTCATCGAGTACCGCTTTGCCTGACATTCTGCCGAACACCTGATGCTGGTCGGTTACAATAATTCCGACGCTGGTATAATCACATCTGTCAATAATCGGAACAAAATCCATTTCAAATCTTCCGTCTGATGAAGTGAAGGTCCATGGGTCAGTAAAATTATCACTGATGTTAAAGGTTACATCATCAAATTTGTGAGCCACGCCGTCATAAAAAATAACATTCTCACTGGCTGCAGAGGTATCACCAAAGCCATAGCCGATATTAAATCCAAAACGGTGACCGTCAACAACACCTGAGCCTGAACCCCAGTACCAATAATTGTTATAGGTCCATACGCCTCTGCCCCAGTCCAGTCCGCCGAAATCGGTTGCAGGGTCAAATTCGTAAATTCTGCCATCATATTCAACCTTACCGCTTGCAGGCATACAGTTTATTTTCTGATTATAATAAAAAGCCTTCTTATCCTCAGCCCAAGGGGTAGCAATGACCATAGTGTCCTCGTCAGGATTATCAAGTGTCAGATTAACCTTGAGTCCTTTCCCTCCGTCAAAGCTTGGATAATCGCAACGAATCATACGCTTATTATCCTTCACGAGATACTCAAGAGCCAGCTTTGCATTCTTCACCTTAACATCACCCTGTTCAGACGTTGGGGGCAGATGCAATTTACCCATAGGAAACGGAGCAAGCACAGGCTGAGTATGCTCCCAAGCCTTGTTGAAATCAAGGAAGCTGACACTCTCCATTTCAAGATAACCCAAGTCCGAAATGGTAAAGCACACGGCAATATTGTGCTTGTTGGAAATTACGTAATAGTAATCCCATTCCTTGATTCTTGTTTTTCTTTTCTTAATCTCATTCCTGTCGTAAATCTGAACAAGACGTCTGCTCCAGCCGGGCTCCCTTAAAGTACCATCCGGATTGAGTAATGGTTTGCGCTCTGTTACCTCATGATTTCTCATAATAATTCCCCTTAAATTTTTTAATAAAATAAGTAAACTTATCCAAATTTATTATAACAAACAACCATC
>UQVI01000047.1 GCA_900544515.1 uncultured Oscillospiraceae bacterium
CTAGTCGTCGGCAGCGTAGATGTGTATAAGAGACAGGCTTTGATACAGAAGAGGATCATTCACTTTTAATTACACGAAAAATATCATCTGGCGGTAAATCCAACTGTAAAATAAACGGCAAGAGTGCAACGGTTTCAATGCTTAAGGAAATAGGCAGTTCACTTGTCAATATTCACGGTCAGCACGATAGCCAGGCTTTGCTGAATCCTGATTTTCAGTACAAATATATTGATATGCTGATTGAAGATGCGGATTTTATCAGTGAATATAAAAACAGTTTTAAACAGCTTATTTCAGTTCGCCGTAAACTTAAGGCGCTTACTTCAGATGAGACGGATAAGGAACGTCAGCTTGAGTTGCTTGATTATCAGATTAAGGAGTTGGAGGATGCCGGTATAAAAGTCGGTGAGAGAGACGAGCTTAATAAACGAAAGGCACTGATTCATAAAAGTGAGGCAATTACCTCCGCACTGAATACAGCTCTGCTTGCTATAAACGGTGACGATGAAGTAAACGGTGCACAAACGCTTATTAATAATTGCTGCAATTCACTTTCTGTTTTTGATGAGTTAAAGGACATCTGCGATATATTTGAAGATATAAATGATAAATTTGAGCTTGCAAAGGATAAAATTGAATCCCTGTTTTCCTTGATTGATTTTAATCCTGATGAGCTGGAGCAGATTGAGGAGAGACTTGATTTGCTTTATAAATTCTCAAACAAATACGGCTCTACGGAAGAAGAAATGTTAGCTTTTCTCGAAAGTGCTAAGGAAAAACGCAGTTCGATTTTTTATTCTGATGAAGAGCTTGAAAAGCTGAATGATGAATATGATCGGCTGTTTGAGCAGACTGTTTCGCTTGCACAAAGGCTTTCTGATAAAAGACGTGAGACTGCAGAGCAATTTCAGAAAGAGGTTAAGGCTGAGCTTGAATTTCTCGATATGCCTAAATTACAGTTTGTTGTTGATTTTCAAAAGGGAAATCTTTCATCAACAGGCTTTGATAAAATCGAATTTTTAATTTCAACCAATCCGGGTGAGCCGCCGAAACCGCTTTCAAAAATTGCGTCAGGCGGTGAGCTTTCAAGAATAATGCTTGCAATTAAAAATATATTGTCGTACAATGATACAATCGGCACATTGATTTTTGATGAAATTGATACCGGAGTCAGCGGACGAGCAAGCCAGAAAATTGGATTAAAGCTTAAATCCGTTTCTAAAAACACTCAGGTTATCTGTGTTACGCATTCTGCTCAGATTGCTTCAAATGCAGATGTGCATTTTTTGATTCAAAAGGAATTTGCAGGGGACAGGACGTATACAAATGTCACCCCCCTTGATTTTGAATCACGCAAAAAGGAGCTTGCCAGAATTATGGGCGGCCTGGAAATTACAGATACCTTGCTGACTTCAGCAGAGGAGCTATTAAAGGCATCTCAGTGAGATAAAAGATTATGGGTATTTATATTGAACAGAAGGTAAAAAACGGCACTTGCTGTTTTCCGATATATTATGAATGATTCAGAATGATTACAACTTGGAGGATATATAAATGGGAGTTTATGAGGAGTTACAGGAAAGGGGCTTAATTGCTCAGGTAACAGATGAAAATGAAATCAGAGATTTGGTGAACGCAGGTAAAGCTGTATTTTATATTGGCTTTGACCCTACTGCTGACAGCCTGCACGTAGGTCACTTTATGGCACTCTGCCTTATGAAGAGACTTCAGATGGCAGGCAATAAGCCGATTGCTCTTATCGGCGGCGGTACAGGTATGATTGGTGACCCAAGCGGCAAAAGTGATATGCGTAAAATGTTGACCCCTGAAACCATTCAGCATAACTGCGACTGTTTTAAAAAGCAGATGTCAAAGTTTATTGATTTTTCTGATAATAAGGCACTGATGGTCAACAATGCTGACTGGCTTTTAAATCTGAATTATATAGAGGTTCTGCGTGAGGTTGGTGCTTGCTTCAGCGTTAACAGAATGCTTTCCTTTGAATGCTATAAGCAAAGAATGGAAAGAGGTCTTTCCTTCCTTGAGTTCAATTATATGATTATGCAAAGCTACGATTTTTACACCCTGTATAAAAAATACGGCTGTAATCTTCAGTTCGGCGGTGACGATCAGTGGTCAAATATGATTGGCGGTATGGAGCTTATCAGACGTAAGCTTTCAGGTAACGCAAATGCTATGACAATCACTCTTCTTACAAACTCAGAGGGTAAAAAAATGGGCAAGACCGAAAAGGGTGCAGTATGGCTTGACGCTGAAAAGACATCACCATATGATTTCTATCAGTACTGGAGAAATGTCGGTGATGATGATGTCATCAAGTGTATGAAGCTTCTTACCTTCATTCCTATGGACGAAATCAGAGAGTATGAAAAGCTTGAGGGTGCTCAGCTTAATAAAGCAAAAGAGGTGCTTGCCTTTGAGCTTACAAAGATGATTCACGGAGAGGATGAAGCTAATAAGGCTCAGGACGCTGCTAAGGCTCTTTTTGCAGGCGGAAGTGATAACTCAAATATGCCGACAACCGTACTTGCTGAGGATGATTTTACAGATGACGAAATCACTATTCTTGATATGATGCTCAAGGCC
The DNA here is from genome assembly GCA_900544515.1 of uncultured Oscillospiraceae bacterium. GTDB lineage: Bacteria > Bacillota > Clostridia > Oscillospirales > Acutalibacteraceae > Eubacterium_R. The sequence goes on from UQVI01000047.1 coordinate 2,608, forward strand.
GGTATGATTAAGTCGAAGGGTGAGGGCAGACGCCTGATTGATCAGGGCGGAGTAAGTGTTAATGATAAAAAAGTCAGCGGTGCATTAACCGCTCTTAAGATGCATGACTTTGACAATGAGGTAATTGTTAAAAAAGGCAAGAAAATGTTCCATAAGTTTACAAAATAACATTTCCATATTTTGACGGACGGTAAAATATCGTCCGTCTTTTTTTATATCATTATTGATTAATTACAATATATGTGATAAACTAAAATGAATTATATTTATTGGTGATAGTATGACTGAAATTAAGAAAAAAATAAATGATTTGAGGGAAACGCTGCGTTATCATTCTGACCGTTATTATAATGATGATGCGCCTGAAATAGAGGACTATGAATACGATATGATGATGCGTGAGCTCAAGAGCCTTGAGGAAGAATATCCTGAGTATGATGCTGTTGATTCTCCAACAAAAAAGGTTGGAGGAAAGGCAGACAACACGTTTGAGAGTGTTGTTCATACAGTAAGAATGGGGAGTCTGCAAGACGCATTCAGCAGTGATGAAATAAAGGATTTTGATAAAAGAGTATCTGATGTTGTTTCGGATAAGCATTATGTTGTTGAACCTAAAATTGACGGACTTTCAGTGAGTCTTGAATATCATGACGGAGTTTTTGTAAGAGGCTCAACAAGAGGTGACGGTGATGTCGGCGAGGATGTCAGCGGTAATCTAAGAGTCATACACAATATACCGCTTAAGCTGAAACAGCCTGTGCCTTTTATTGAGGTGCGCGGTGAAGTATATATGCCAAAGCGCAGCTTTGAGAAGGTTGTGGACAGACAGCTTTTGAATGATGAAAAGCCTTTTAAGAATCCGCGCAATGCTGCTGCCGGCTCGCTCAGACAAAAGGACAGCAGTGTTACTGCCACAAGGGGTCTTGATATTTTTATCTTCAATATTCAGCAAATTGAGGGTAAGGTGCTTTCATCTCATAAGGAATCCCTTGATTATCTTAAGGAGCTCGGCTTCAATACAGTTCCGTTTTACACAAGGGTTGATAATATTGATGATGCTCTTGCAGAGATTGAACGAATCGGTGAGGAGCGAGGAAATCTTGAATTTGATATTGACGGTGCTGTAATCAAGATTGATGAATTTTCAAACCGCGAGCAGCTCGGCTCAACTGCAAAATATCCTAAATGGGCGGTTGCTTTTAAGTATCCCCCTGAGGAAAAACAGACGAAGCTTAAGGATATTGAAATTGCAGTAGGCAGAACAGGTGTGCTCACTCCTACTGCAATACTTGAAAGTGTGCACCTTGCAGGTACAACGGTAAGCCGTGCAACGCTCCACAATCAGGATTTTATCAATGAAAAGGGAATAGACATTGGTGATATTGTAACCGTAAGAAAAGCAGGTGATATTATTCCTGAGGTGCTTTGTGTGAATGAGCACAATAGTGACAGTGTGTATACCTTCCCAACGCACTGTCCGTCCTGCGGTGAACCTGTTATCCGCGAAAAGGAAGAAGCTGCAATAAGGTGTATCAATCCAGAATGTCCTGCTCAGCTTCTGAGAAATCTGATTCATTTTTGTTCGCGTGACGCAATGGATATTGAGGGACTTGGCCCTGCGATTATCGAAAACTTTGTTGAAGAGGGGCTGATAAAAAAGACCTTTGATATCTATAATCTTGATTATGAGAGGATAACAGAGCTTGAGGGCTTTAAGGAAACAAGTGCAAATAATATCAGAAATTCAGTTGAAAAATCCAAATCAAATGATTTGTCAAAGTTGATTTTTGCACTCGGTATCCGCCATATCGGTGCTAAGGCAGGAAAGCTGCTTTCTGACCATTTCAGAAATATTGATGCAATTATGTCAGCCGGTGCTGAGGATATTCTTGAAATTGAGGGATACGGTCAGATTATGGCGGAAAGTGTTGTAAATTATTTTGCAACCGATTCAGCAAAGGAACTTATAAACAAACTGAAAGCAAGCGGTGTAAATATGCTCAGCACAAACGAAATTAAGGATGAACGCTTTGCAGGTATGACCTTTGTTCTGACAGGTACACTTCCGACTTTAAAGAGAAATGAAGCCTCAAAGATGATAGAATCCTTCGGCGGTAAGACATCATCTTCCGTTTCAAAGAAAACAACCTATGTTCTTGCAGGTGAGGAAGCAGGCTCAAAGCTTGATAAGGCCGCTAAGCTTGGTATCGAAATCATTAGTGAAGAAACATTTATGGGTATGATAAAATGAGAGAATTCAGAAAAAAACAGAAAAGATTATATAACCTTATGAAAGCAATTACCATAATCGGTGCTGCTGCTATTTTTGTTTATATCGGTGCAAAGCCTTATGTTGAAGATGTAAGCAATACTGCCGCAATGATTTGCAATTATGTATGTGATGCGCTTGTTATCATCATTATGGTTGTGCTCTTTACGTATTTTTCAAAATACGGCAAGAGTGATTCCTTCTTAACTTCAATTGAGAATGAATTGTCCGATACAGGATATTATCTTACCTCACGCTCTGAAAAGGAAACGGTTTCCTATACAAACGCAATGCTTGAGGATTTTAAAAGCTGCGGATATATGCTTAACAGCAATGTTGAAATTAATGAATTTGAATTTGATTTCAAGGCTGAAAAGAAGAAAGAATTTTTTTACTGTATCTCACTTGATAATGTGGACAGAAATGATGTGCTCGCATATTTGGACTGCGTAATTTATGATATTACAGTTAAAAATCTTAAGCGCAAGGGCAATGCAGTTCTTTGCTTTATAACTGATAAGGCTGAGGACGATGCAATCGCGCTCAGCAAAATGATTACACCTCTGGGCAAAAAGGAACAGATAAAAATCGCAATTGCAATCTGTGAGGTTTCATCAGAACGTGTTTACTTTCTTGGTAATGTTAAAACAAAATGTCAGCAGCTGACAGCTAATTTCGTTATGAACTGTGATGTTCCTATTAAGGAGCAGTACATAGGGAAAGAAAGACTTCCGTTTCAGGATGAGCTTGAAGAAAAGATGAAATCATTTAATATAAAAGACTTTAAAGCAGGCACTTTTAATGCCCATTAATATAAGGAGAAAATATGAACGAAAAAGCAAAAAAATATTTTGATAATCTTAAAGGCAAAAAGGTTGCCTTTGTCGGAATGGGTGTTGCGAATGTTCCCTGTGCCGAGTTTATGGCGAAGCAGGGTGCTGAGGTATATGCCTGTGATAAAAGAGATAGAGAGTATATCGGCATAGAAATATGCGACAGCCTTGAACGGCTCGGAGTGAATTTTTCACTCGGTAAAGATTATTTAAGCATTCTTCCTGATATGGACCTTGTATTCCGCTCGCACGGAATTCTGCCGTTTCAGAATTCCTGGATCGGTGAATGTATTGAACGAGGTCAGAAGGTTACAACAGAGATGGAGGTATTTTTTAACCTCTGTCCGTCAAAAATAATTGCAGTAACAGGCTCTAATGGAAAAACAACCACGACAACTCTTATTTCAAAAATGCTGAAGGCTCAGGGGTATAACGTTTATCTTGGCGGCAATATCGGCAAGGCACTTATGCCAGAGCTTGAAACGATTACCGAAAAGGATATTGCAGTTGTTGAGCTTTCATCCTTCCAGCTTTTAACTATGGGAAATCTTGTTAACAGTCCTGATGTTGCAGTTGTAACGAACATTGAATGTACACATCAGGATCACCACATCAGCCTTGATGAATACGTTGATGCTAAAAGAAATATTCTGATTTATCAGAATGCTGAATGCAGAACTGTTCTTAATGCCGATTGTGATTATTCAATCGGTAATCGTGTCTATCATGATATGAGATATGATGTGAGAGGTCAGCTTTCTCAGTTTTCAATCAAGCATCCTGTTGAACGCGGTGCTTATATGAAAGAAAACGGTGATATCGTTTACACGGATAACGGAGAAAAAACTGTGGTAATGAACAGCAGTGATATCATCATTCCCGGTACGCATAATATTGAAAATTACTGTACTGCAATCAGTGCCGTATGGGGGCTCGTTGCACCTGAAAATATGCTTAAAACTGCTAAATCCTTTGGCGGTGTAGAACACAGAATTGAGTTTGTAAGGGAGTATAACGGTGTCAGATATTATAATGATTCCATCGCAACCTCTCCATCACGTGTAATCAGCGGATTGCGTGCCTTTGGCAAAAAGATTGTTGTTATTATGGGTGGCTCTGATAAGGGCAACGATATGAGTGAAATGGTGCCTGATATCTTAAAGTATGTTAAACTTCTTGTTTTAAACGGTGCCACTGCCGATAAAATCTACGATACAATAATCAATGATGACGGCTATAATACTTCTGATATTCAGATTATTAAAACAGATACTCTGGAAAACGCTTTAACTGAAGCAAAAAATAACGCAGTCAGTGGTGATATTGTTTCCCTCTGTCCTGCGTGTCCTGCCTTTGACCAGTTCAAAACCTTTGAATACAGAGGCAGAAAATTTAAAGAACTTGTAAACGGATTTGGTGAGTAATGGAAAAAACGATTGAACTATTAAAAGAATTAACACAGACTGTCGGTGTTTCAGGCTGTGAAGAAAATATTGCAGCACTGCTTAGGAAAAAGCTTTCTTTATATGGTGATGTTACGGTTGACAATATGAATAATGTTTTCTGCACCTTTGGTGAAGGATATCATTTTCTTTTGGACGCACATCTTGACGAAATCGGATTGATTGTCACGGATATTACAGACGACGGCTTTATCAAATTTTCAAACTGCGGCGGTATTGATGCAAGGCCTTTGCCTGCTATGGAGGTTTCCGTATGGGGCAAGGAAGAGGTTAATGGTGTTATTTCGACACTGCCTCCGCATCTGCAGAGTGCCTCTGATGAAAAGAAAATCCCTAAGCTATCCGAGCTTGCCATTGATACAGGCTTAACAAAGGATAAGCTTGAAAAGCTTGTTGCACTTGGTGACAGAATCACCTTTAAGCGTAATTTCACACCGCTGCTTAACGGTCTTGTTTCTGCTTCATGCCTTGACGACCGGTCTGGTGTTGCAGCAATTCTGATGTGCCTTGATGAGCTTAAAAATCTGGGCTGCAAGGTAACTGTTATGTTTTCCTCTCAGGAGGAGGTCGGTACAAGAGGTGCTAAGATCGGTCCGTATGCAAAGTCTGTTGATGAAGCAATCAGTGTTGATGTGTCCTTTGCCCTTACACCGGGCTGCGATAAGTCAGAGTGCGGCGAACTTTCAAAGGGTGCAATGATTGGTTTTTCTCCGATTCTGGATAAAGTAATTTCAAGAAAGCTTGTTGATGCTGCCGAAAAAAATAGTATTCCTTATCAGTGTGAAATTATGTCAGGCAGGACAGGTACAAATGCCGATGTGATTTCAATATCGGAAAAGGGTATAAAAACGGCTCTGATTTCAATCCCTGAAAAATATATGCACCAGCGTGTTGAGGTTGTTGATACTGCAGATGTTGAAAGTGTCAGCCGTCTCATTTGTGCATATATCAAGGAAAGGATTGGTGATGTAAATGCTTAAAGAGCTTTGCTTATTAAATGGTACATCAGGCGATGAAAAAATCGTTTGTGATTATATAGTTAACGAAATTAAGGATTACTGTGAATATGAGATTGATAATCTCGGATCAATAATTGCTTTTAAAAAAGGAAAACGTAAACCTGAGAAAAAGGTTATGCTCTGTGCTCATATGGATGAGGTGGGCTTTATTATTACGGATATTGACGATAACGGCTATCTTTCCTTTGATGCAGTGGGCGGCATTGATGCTAAGGTAATCGCAGGCAGAAGCGTAACGGTTAACGGTGTAAACGGCGTTATTGGCTTAAAGCCTATACACCTTTTAACGGATGATGAAAAAGGCACTGCTCCGACAATGAAATCAATGAAAATGGATATCGGTGCAAAAAATAAGGAGGATGCACTGAAATATGTACATCCCGGTGATTATGCTTATTTCTGCAGTGAATATACAGAGTTCGGTGACGGGTTTATTATGTCAAAGGCTCTCGACGACAGAATCGGCTGTATGCTTTTGATTGAGCTTATAAAATCTGAACTGGAATATGATGCCTGGTTCTGCTTCAATGTGCAGGAGGAGGTAGGTCTCAGAGGGGCTTCCTGTACCTCGTATCAGGTGCAGAGTGATGTTTCTGTTATTCTTGAGGCAACAACTGCTGCTGACCTCTGCGGTGTAACAGGAGGGGACAGAGTGTGCGTTCTCGGTGACGGTGCTGTCATTTCCTTTATGGACGGCAGAACGATTTATGATAAAGAGTTTTATGCCCTTGCGAGAAAAACTGCAGACGAGAACAATATAAAAGCCCAGACAAAAACAGCCATTGCAGGCGGCAACGATGCAGGTGCTGTTCAGAGCAGCGGTAAAGGCAGTAAAGTGCTTGCCATTTCACTCCCGTGCCGTTATATTCATTCAGGTGCAACTGTTGTGAAAAAGTCTGATATAGAAGAAACAAGAAATTTATTGAACAAATTATTACCAAAGCTTTATGATTGAAAAAATTACGGATGTTAAACAGCTCAGCAGCTTTCAGAAACAGGATATATATTATGTAAGAATAATGTCCCTCATTAAAGCCTATGGCTGCGGATATGATTTTGCCTCGTTTTACAGACAGCTTGATGAAAAAAATCAGGTGACAGCTATTTTATCAAAGCTTGATACGGATTTTACACTGTCCTTTTATGATAATGCTGACAAGGAAGAGCTAAGTGAATTCTTTTCCGTTATCGGATACAGTTCGGTGCTTTCCGACAGTTCATTTGATTTTATGGCGTCCTATGATGAGGGCATTGTTATGTCCTGTGATAAGAGGATAGAAACACAGTGTCCTTATGTTGATATTGACCGATATCCGAAGCTTATGGAGCTTTTCAACTTTGTGGATTACGATACGCTGAGTTTTGAGTCCTGGTATGTGGATATCAGCCATAGAATAAGGCACGGATGTGCAAGTGCCTGCACCCTGAATATCAATGGCGAAATCATTTCAAGCGGAATTTTTTCCTCAATCTACAACAATGATGCCATTCTTTCAGCTGTTCGTACCTCATCTGAATTCAGGCATATGGGGTATGGCTCATATCTTGTATCACAGATGCTCAGTGATATCAAAGGCAGAGTTTTTCTAATGAGGGAAATGAATTTAAACGAGCAGTTTTACATAAGGCTTGGCTTTGAAAATATCGGAAAATGGAGAATGTATAAATGATTCCTTTTTTTAAAATCAGTGAAAAAATTGAAAAGGCCTCTGAAAAAGCACTTCAGCTTTGCAAAGAGCAGTTTCGTTATATTGATGATGTAACGGAGTATAATCAGTACAAGGTGCAGAAGGCTTTTATCGAATACGGAATTTCGGAAAGCCACTTTGCATCAAGTACAGGCTATGGCTACGGAGACAGGGGAAGAGACACACTCGATAAGGTATGGGCGAAGGTATTCGGTGCAGAAGATGCACTTGTGCGCCATAACTTCACCTGCGGAACGCATACTCTTGCTACCGCACTTTTCGGCGTTCTCAGACCCGGTCATAAAATGCTCTGTGTTACAGGTACACCGTATGATACCATTCACAGTGTTATCGGTATCAGCGGTGAGGGTATGGGCTCGCTTAAGGATTTCGGCGTACTTTATGATGAGGTGGCACTGAAAAACGAAAGACTTGATTATGATGCCATTGAAAAGGCTGTTGACAGCTCTGTCACAATGGTTTACATACAGCGCAGCAGAGGCTATGAGCTCAGACCGAGCCTGTCAGTTGATGAGATTGAAAAGGTGTGCAGAATTGCAAAATCAAAGAATCCTGATGTGATTGTAATGGTTGATAACTGCTACGGTGAATTTGTGGAAAAGCGTGAGCCGACTGAGGTCGGTGCTGATTTGATAGCAGGTTCACTGATTAAAAATGCAGGCGGTGGTATTGCAACGACAGGCGGTTATATTGCAGGAAAAACTAAGCTTGTTGAAAAATGTGCTTACAGACTGACAACACCGGGTCTCGGCAAGGAGGTTGGTGCAACCTTAGGTCACAACCGTGAGCTTTATATGGGTCTTTATTATGCACCGCATACAGTCGGAGAAGCACTTAAAAGTGCTGTTTATATTTCTGCTTTGTTTGAGCATTTCGGTTACGATGTAACACCTAAGTATAACGAGACGAGACACGACATTGTCCAGTCTCTCGGACTTGAAAATCCTGAAAGCCTTGTTGCCTTTTGTCAGGGCATTCAGAGCGGCAGCCCTATTGACAGCTTTGTTTTGCCTGAGCCATGGGATATGCCGGGTTATGACAGCAAGGTTGTTATGGCGGCAGGTGCATTTACACTTGGATCATCCATTGAGCTTTCTGCTGATGCACCAATCAGAGAGCCATATTACGCCTGGATTCAGGGCGGACTGAACTTTCACAGTGCCAAGCTTTGCGCAATGCTTGCAGCACAGCAGATGGAGGATAAGGGGTTACTGAAATGAGTGAATATAATTTTAAAGGAATACAGGCTGACAGCATACAGCTTTTGTGCGAAAACAGATTTAACGATTCAAAATCCTTTTATGAAGAGCATAAAGAGGAACTTAAGCAGGGAATCACTGTACCTATGCGCCAGATTATGCTTGATTTAAGTGATTTAATGATAGACATTGATGATATGATGCTTACTGATCCTGTTAAGTCCGTATGCAGGATTTACCGTGATACAAGGGGAAATAGAAATAAAATCAAGTACAGAGAAAATATGTGGATGTTCTTCAGACGATATAAAAATGAATTTCCCGGTGCTCCGTTTTATTTCTTTGAATTCTTTCCTGACAGCTTTGGTTATGGTTTGGTATTCTGGCTTTACAGACCTGCTCTTTTTAAAGAGGTACACAGAATGATAC
>UQVI01000048.1 GCA_900544515.1 uncultured Oscillospiraceae bacterium
AGATTCGCCTTAGTCTCGTGGGCTCGGAGATGTGTATAAGAGACAGATATAAAAACAGATCCTAAAATATGGAAGTATGTCCCTAAGCTTCTTTACATATATTTCAAGGATACTCTGCATCTTTTTACGGTTGCAGAGGCTCTTCAGGCTTATGCAGGTTTTCTTGAGGGATATTATGTGAAAAAGATAGATACGGCAGAGGAAGATGTAAAAAAGTTCTGGGACAAAAATGAGCATAAAATCAAGTCCTGGTACGAAAAGGTAAGACGCGATGATGATATTGTCGTTTCAGGCACAACGGATTTCATACTGGATGAAATTATGAAGCGGATGGGAATTAAGAACTATGTGGGCTCATCCATTGACAGAAACACTGGTAAATTCAAGAGGCTGTGCTTTTTAGAGAATAAGGTCAAGATTTTCAGAGAACTGTATCCGGATGCACACATTGATAATTTTTATACGGATTCCATGAATGATAAGGCGATGATGGATATTGCCGATCATGTGTTTTTTGTTACAGGGGACAAGATAGAACAGATTAAATAGGAGAGCCAAATGACCAAGCTGACCTTTATTGCAGATACACACCATTACAGTAAAACGCTTGGAATAACAGGCAGACAGTATTTTCTGCGTTCAGGCTCTGACCAGAAATGCCTTGCTGAAACGGATGAAATCATTGATGCTGCTTTTGAAAAAATAGCTGTTTCGGATACGGAGGCCGTTTTGATTGCAGGGGATGTTACAAATGACGGTGAAATGGTGTCACATCTTGAATTCCGTGAAAAGCTGTATAAGCTGAAAGAGAAAAAGAGAGTGTATCTGATTACTGCTACACACGACTGGTGCTGTGACGGTAATCCAAGACGTTTTAACGGCAATAGGGTGACCCACGATGTTGAGGTTATGTCCAGTGACAAGCTTCCTGAATTTTATAAGGATTTCGGACCTGATGCCTCTATAAGTAAGTTTGTTACGCATATCGGAACCTGTTCGTATGTGGTTCAGCTTTCCGACAACGTAAGACTGCTGGCACTTAATGATGACAAGAACGATAATAATCACGCCGGTTTTACGGAAGAGCATTTTTGCTGGATTGAAAAGCAGATCAAGCAGGCATATGAGGATAACTGTCTTATAATAGGTATGGAGCATCATCTGTTGACTCCGCACATCAGTCCGCTTATAACAGGCGGCGGAACCTGTGTTGCAGACAGAGAATATGTTGCTTCTCGTCTTGCTGATGCAGGCTTAAGATATATGTTTGTGGGGCATTCGCATATTCAGAGCACTACGGATTTCAAATCACAAAAGGGAAATGTGATTACGGAGGTAAATGTCGGATCACTGGTTGGATATCCTGCACCGATTGTAAACGTAACTGTAAATGATGACAATACATTATCCTATGAGGTGAAGCATCTGGAACACTTTAACAAAAACGGTGAAAAAACAGATGCACAGGAATTTTTGAAAAATCATACGCTTGCACTTACGCACAGATTGCTTGATTCACCAAACAGGCAGGAGCTTGCCGACAGATTGACTGCTCTTCAGCTTGACGGAGACAGAATTTCAAAATTTTCAAAAATAATGATTCCAGTGTTCAGATTTATAAAAACTGCAGATGTTGAAAAGTTGTATAAAAAATTAAAGCTTTTCAGACCGGCAAAATCCGTTGACAAAAAGCTTGTTGAAAAATTCAAAAATAAAAGGCTCCTTGAATTCGCGGATGAAATTATGCTTTCTGCTTTTGACGGAAGTATTAAGAAATACAGCAGAGAAGATGATTACTATAAGCTTGTTATGTCAGTAGTATCTATACCAAGTAAAATTCTGAAAAATAATAACGATATGAAAAAGCTTATTTTTGCTGTTGATGCAATACTGACAGGCGGAAAATTTAACAATCAGAAGGATACCATATAATCGGATAAATAAATTCATGCAAAACAGGCATAATACACTTGACATTTTTATTACAGTGTGTTACTCTTTTGTTACCATTTGAACATACTATATTTTGGAAAGAAAACGAAAATGAAAATTAAATCACAATATATTGTATCAAAAACAAGCAAAACCTATTGGTTTTGTACAATTTAAAGTGGTTACATTTTGGATAAAATGTTATATATGTGATTTATTTTGATGGTGTCTTTTGTTATAATAGCGTATGCATATTTGATTATGAATTACAAACATTATTATCGTGTATTTATATAAAATTCAGAAACCTGCGAGAGAGGTGGACTGTACTTGGAAAACTTTATAATAAGCGGTGGTCACGAGCTCTTCGGTGAAGTGAACATCAGTGGTGCAAAAAATGCCGCTGTTGCAATTATTCCGGCAGCGCTTCTTTGTGACGATGTTGTCCGCATTGAAAATATTCCCAATATCAGTGATGTAAGTCTTATCATTCAGATTCTTGACCGTATGGGTGCAGGAGTCAAAATGATTAATAAAAATACAATTGAAATTGATTCACGTTCCGTAACCTGTCAGGCTGTACCATATGAGCTTGCATCTCATTTCAGAGCAAGCTATTATCTTATCGGTATTATGCTCGGAAGATTTAAAAAGGCAGAGGTGGCAATGCCCGGCGGCTGTGATTTTGGTGTGCGACCGATTGATTTGCACATCAAAGGCTTTCAGATGCTTGGTGCGAAGGTAGAGACTGTTAACGGTATGGTGTGTGCTGATGCAGATAAGCTGGTTGGCGCGTCCATATATATGGACAATGTGTCCGTCGGTGCAACAATGAATGTTATGCTGGCGGCTGTTCTGGCACGTGGTCTTACAATTATTGAGAATGCGGCAAAAGAGCCGCACATTGTAGATTTGGCGAACTTCCTTAATTCGATGGGAGCAGATGTTCGCGGTGCCGGTACTGATGTAATAAAGATTCGCGGTGTAGAAAAGCTTCACGGCTGTACCTATTCTATAATTCCCGATCAGATTGAAGCAGGAACATATATGGTTGCTGCTGCTGCCTGCGGCGGTGATGTTCTTGTTAAAAATGTTATACCAAAGCATCTTGAATCCATAAGTGCCAAGCTTGAGGAGGCAGGTGCCGAAATCATAGAATACGATGACGCAGTGCGTGTAACACGCTTTAAGCCGCTTACAAAATGCAATGTTAAAACTATGCCGCATCCGGGCTTTCCAACCGATATGCAGCCGCAGATGGCGGTGCTTTTGTCCGTTGCAAACGGTACAAGCATATTGTCTGAAAGTGTGTGGGACAACCGTTTTCAGTATGTGGGCCAGCTGCTCAGAATGGGTGCTGATATTCAGGTTGACGGTAAGATTGCCGTTATTGAAGGTGTTAAGGGATTAACAGGTGTTAATGTTAAGGCTACCGACCTTCGTGCAGGTGCTGCAATGATTATTGCAGGGCTCACAGCAAATGGTGAAACAACGGTTGAGGATATTCAGTATATTGATCGCGGATATGAGGATGTTGTGGAAAAATTCAGCAATCTTGGTGCAGACATCAGACGAGTAGAGGTTGTTGAGGCTGATGCTGTTTCTGACGCAGGATAAAGGAATGAATATTCAGTAGGGGAGGGTCTCTGTACCCTCCCGTTCATTTTAGACGATTATTTTATTTGAGTTAATGGAGAAGAATATGGCGAAGGTATGCCAGCTGTTTTCAGGCAGCAGCGGTAATTCAATATTGATTTCCTCAAAGGGTCATAATATTCTTGTTGATATCGGCGTGTCTGCTAAAAAATGTGAAAATGCACTTCTTGATATCGGCATAAGTCCTGACAGTATTGATGCTGTTTTCGTTACACATGAGCATAGCGATCATAGCAAGGGAATACGAGTCTTTTCTGCCAGGCATAAAATTCCGGTTTTTGCACCGCGTGGCTGCATTGCGGATATGATGCAGTCCGGTGTGCTTAGTGACAAGGTTGCGGCAGATACAATTGATTACCATATGGAGCTTTGCGGAATCGAGGTTGTAACATTTAAACAGAGCCACGACAGTGTTGACTGTATCGGCTACAGATTTAATCTGCCTGATGGACGGAGTGTGTCCGTATGTACGGATACAGGCTACATAACTGACAATGCAAGACAGATGCTTACAGGAACGGATTTGATTTTCATTGAATCGAATCACGAAACCTCAATGGTTGAGACAGGTCCGTACCCTTATTATCTGAAACAGAGAATCTTAGGTGCTGAGGGTCACCTTTCAAATTTTGCCTGCGGTGAATACATAAAGGAGCTGGCACAGAGCGGCACAACAAGATTTGTATTATCTCATCTCAGCAGGGAAAATAATATGCCGCACATTGCACGGCAGACGGCATTGGCGGCACTTGATGAAATCGGCTTTGAGGAGAATAAGGATTTCAGGCTTTATGTGTCTGAGCCTGAGAATTCAAGCGGAGCGATCGTATTATGATGAATGTTACTGTGATTGCTGTGGGAAAACTGAAGGAAAGTTTTCTGCGTGATGGCTGTGCCGAATATGTGAAACGGCTGGGAGCGTATGCAAAAGTAAATATAATTGAAATCAATGAGGAGCGCTGCTCAGATAATCCATCGGACAGTGAGATACAGAATGTAATAAAAAAAGAGGGAGAAAGAATTTTAAAGAAAATCCCTAAGGGTGCTGCCATAATTCCTCTTTGCATTGAGGGTAAGGAATACGACAGCCGTGACTTTTCCACACTGCTGGAAAACATAGCCCTTAACAGCTCGCATATATGCTTTGTTATCGGTGGTTCCTTCGGACTTGATGCTGAGGTTAAGGCAATGGGAAAGGTTAAATTATCCTTCGGCAAAATGACCCTGCCGCACCAGCTTGCAAGAATGGTACTGATGGAACAGGTTTACCGTGCTTTTTCCATATCAAACAATTCAAAATATCATAAATAAAAAAACACAGTGGTTTTGAACAATGTCAACACCACTGTGTTTTTTATTTAATGATTAATACATTGCGCCGATTAATGCACCCCAGAATACTACCACAAAGATAACTGCGATTGCCCATAAGACAATCGGTAAAACAATTCCGACTGTGCAAAGATTTTTTGCTTTCTTTCTTTTCAGCTCCGTTTCATATCTAAACTGATTTGACAAGGGTACTTCGTTTAATTTGCTGATTCCGATACATCCAAATACAATGCCGAGAATAGGAATAAACAGACCTGCGATAATCGCAATAATTCCCATTGTACGTGCTTCCTCAATTTTTGAACTGATCATATACTCAAATGCCTGAGGAGAAAACGGTTGGTTATATGGATTGTTGTATTGGTTGTTGTACTGATTATACTGAGCGTTCGGCTGCTGATAGGTTTGCTGTGTGCTTTGCTGTGTGTTCTGATTGTCAGAGCCAAAGGGTTGCTGGGTATAAGTCTGGTTAACAGGCTCACCGCAATGCTCACAATAATAAACTCCGTCAGGAATAAGCTGACCGCATTTGTTACAAATCATATTCATCTCTCTTTTCATATTTACTAATTCTATTCTATCAAATGAAAGGCTTATAGTCAATATAGCAAAAAGCTGAATAATCAAAAGGAAAAATTTTTATTTTATTGCTTTTTTAGGAAAATATAGTACTTTGACCGCATAAATCGTCCTGTACGCTCCATTGGTGCAGGACGATTTTTTGTTCTGCAAAATTTATCGGACAGGAAATAAGGTTGAATCGGATTTTATTTTCTGAAGGGAGGATGAAATGTCTGGAAGAAAAAAGGTTACGCAGAAAAAGGTGATTGACGGCTTAAGCCGACTTGCATTCGGTGATATTCAGGATTCGGTAAAGCTCCTTTTTGAGTCAGAGGAAAATATACTTGAATCTCTGCCGACGCTTGATTTGTTTAATATCAGTGAAATAAAGCGTCAAAAGGGCGGAGGTATGGAAATCAAATTTTTTGATAGAATAAAGGCACTTGAAAAGCTGAGAGAAATCATCGGCTCTGATGAAAAGCACACGGCAGTTTCATTTTATGAAGCACTGGAGAGAAGTGCAGGCAGCATGAGGGAAGGGTATAAGGAAGAGAATTATGACTAAGTTTATACCTTTTTCACAAAAACAGCTTTTGGTACTGAACTGGTGGTGCCAAAGCAGTAGCCTGAAGGACAGAAACGGCATTATCTGTGACGGTGCGGTAAGAAGCGGAAAGACACTCTGTATGAGTATATCATTTATATGCTGGGCGTTTTACACATTCAGCAACACGTCTTTTGCACTTTGCGGAAAGACGATTGCTTCTCTGAGACGGAATGTTGTAACACCGCTTTTGCCGGTGCTGTCAGATTTAGGCTTTAAATGCGATTTCAAGATAAGCAGAAATTATATTGAAATCGCAAAGGGAGATAACGTGAACCGATTTTATCTTTTCGGTGGAAGAGATGAATCCTCTGCATCCCTTATACAGGGAATGACACTTGGCGGTGTGCTGCTGGATGAGGTGGTACTGATGCCTCGTTCCTTTGTGGAGCAGGCACTTGCAAGATGCTCCCTTGAAAATGCCAGATATTTTTTCAATTGCAATCCCGAGCATCCTTACCACTGGTTCTATATAAACTGGATAAAAAAGCATAAAGAGAAAAATATGCTTTATGTTCATTTTACAATGAACGACAATCCGTCCCTGTCAGATGCGGTGAAGAGTCGTTATAAAAGCCTTTACTCAGGTGCATTTTATGAACGCTTTATCGAGGGTAAGTGGGCGACTGCTGACGGTCTTGTTTATCCGATGTTCAATCATAGTATTCATATCAAGCAGTGCGAAACGCCGATCAGTGAATATTACCTTTCGTGCGATTACGGAACGGTCAATCCTTTCTCATTAGGCTTATGGGGAAAGGGCGGTGACGGCTGGTACAGACTTGATGAGTATTACCATTCAAGCAGGGACAAGGGGATTCAGCTGACGGATGAGGAATACTATCAGGAATTGCTCAGGCTGGCAGGTGACAGAGAAATCAAGGCACTGATTATTGATCCGTCTGCAGCATCATTTATTCAGACAGTGAAGCGCAATAACAGGTACAGAGTGATTAAGGCGGATAATGATGTTCTGAAAGGAATCAATCAGGTGTGTCAGGCACTGAAGAATAATGAAATATTTATTTCACCTCATTGTACGGATACGATAAGAGAATTTTCTCTTTATCAGTGGGACAACGGTATAAAAAAGGATGCACCGAAAAAAGAAAACGATCATGCAATGGACGATATAAGATATTTTGTTTCAACTGTACTTAAGGCACAGGAGGAAGCAAATGATTTTATATCCTTTGCAATAGAAAGGAAATGAGACATTGGGCTTATTGAATTTTAGAAAGAAGAAAGAAAATGCACTTTCTGCCTCGTCTGTTCAGACCTCGCCAAGAGTGAAGCACCCGTATTATCAGCTCTCATCTTATATGCCGATGAACGGTGAATCACGTGTCTATGCGGCCGTACGTGATGCAGTACCGATTATTGATGCGGCACTCAACAAAATTGTAAGGCTTGCAGAGGGCTTTCACTTTGAAACAGGAAATGAAACACTCGATGCCAAAATGAACAGTTATTTTAATATGATAAATGTAGGCGGTAATCAGAAAGGTATTGCTGCATTTGTGTCAAATTATCTGAATCAGCTTCTGACCTTTGGTACAGCCGTCGGTGAAATCGTAATTGGTGACGGCGGAATATATGCCCTTTACAATAGTGAGCTGTCAGAGCTGGAGCTGAAAAGAGCGGATAACGGAATTGATGTGGATTTTTTTATCAGCAATGAAAAAGTACCCAATCCGTCCTTAGTGCTTTATTCCGTGCTCAATCCAAAGCCGGGAAATCTTTGCGGTACAAGTATTTTACAGGGGCTCCCCTTTATAAGTGATATACTTATGAGAATTTACAACACAATCGGAGAAAACTGGGAGCACGCAGGGAATTTAAGATACGCGGTTATATGCAAGCCAAACGGTGATTCTGACAGTGCAGATGCAAAAAGCAAGGCAAATGCAGTTGCACAGGCATGGCGTGAGGCAATGGACTCGAAAAGTGTTAAGGATTTTGTTGCAGTGGGTGATGTGAGCATTAAGGTAATCGGAGCGGATAACATTTGTCTTGACAGTGAAATTCCTGTAAGGCAGCTTCTTGAACAGATTGTTGCTAAAACAGGATTGCCGCCTTTTATGCTCGGACTCAACTGGTCAACAACAGAGAGAATGAGTACCCAGCAGGCGGACATACTCACCACTGAGCTTGAGGCATACAGACGAATACTTGCACCGGTAGTAACCAAAATCGGAAATTTGTATCTTGCTATGAACGGTGAGCGTTATACAGCCAATGTTGTCTGGGATGATATTACGCTTCAGGATGAGTGTGACAGTGCAAAGGCAAGGCTGTATCTTGCACAGGCAGAAAAAATGGAAAAGGAGAATACAGTATGATATCCGGATATATTGAAAAGGATTTTAATTTGCAGAGCAGTGACCTGGAAAAAATCAACAGCTTTACAAGAAGTGCTTTTGATGCAGACAGTCTGTATGTTTTCAGCGTGGTGCTTTGTAATAACGATATTGACAGAGACTATGAAAAGTTTTCGGTTGAGGCACTCAATCAGCTATGTGAAAAGTTTCTGGGAAAGACAGGCATATCTGATCACTCTATGAAATCGTCTGACCAGAAGGCAAGGGTTTTTGACACTTGGGTTGAAAAGATTGACGGCAGAAAGACGGCAGACGGTGAGGAGTTCTATCAGCTCAAGGCAAAAGCCTATATGGTCAGGAGTGAAGAAAACGCACCGATTATTACGGAAATTGAGGCAGGGATAAAGAAGGAGGTTTCTGTTTCCTGTTCAATGGGAAAAAGTGTTTGTTCCATATGCGGATGCGATAAGAGAAGCGGACATTGTGCGCATATCGGCGGACGCGAATACAAGGGCAAAACAGCCTTTACTGTTTTGTCAGATGTGAGAGACGCATATGAATTTAGCTTTGTTGCAGTTCCTGCACAGCGTGAGGCAGGTGTGACAAAGGCTTTTAAAACAGGAAAGGGAGATGCAGATATGACGAGTATTATAAAATCACTTAAGGAATGTGCAGGGAATATTACACTTTCAAAGGCACAGGCTGAAGAGCTTTTAGCCCATATTGACAATCTTGATGAGGATGCTGTACTGGGCAGAGAATACAAAAAAGGATTGACAAATGAGGTAATCGGTCTTTGCGCAAAGGCAATGCCTGATATGGATCTGAACACCTTCAGCGGTGTTGCACAGGTGATGACAACAAAGGAGCTTTTATCCTTTAAGAAAGCATTTACAAAAACAAAAAATGATGACGGTGTAACACTGCAGCTGAGGCCGCAGAGCACCGAAAAATCAAAAAATACATATTCAAATTATAAAATTTAGGAGGATAATTTATAATGGCATTTGATAATATTAAACTTGAAAAAGGACTTTATACAACAGGAAAATCATTTACAAAGGCACTTGAAGAGCTTGATCCCTCTGAAAATTACAGAGGCACATCACTTGAGGGACTTGATGCGTATGAAAGACAGCTTAAGAGATTTGATATCAAGGTTTCCGGTGCAAACTCAGACCCTGTATCAAAGTTCTTCGCAACTACGGATTCATCAGCTCTTTTCCCGGAATATGTGGCAAGAGCCGTACAGCTTGGTATGGCGGACAACAACAGGGTTGAAAGAATCATTGCAACCACAACAGAAATTGACAGTATGGACTACAGATCCATAACAACCGGAAACGGAAAAAATGAATTTGCTCTTTCTGAGGTGGCAGAGGGTACAGCACTTCCTGAGCTTGATATCAAGCTGAATGAAAAGCTCACAAAGCTTAAAAAGCACGGCAAAATGCTGGTGACGTCCTATGAGGCCATTAAGTTTCAGAAGCTTGACCTTTTTACAGCCGTGCTTAAGCACATCGGTACATACATTGCAAACAGCGAGTTTGAGCAGGCACTTGAGGTTATCGCCGATGATGAAAAGATTAAACATATGACTCCGCAGACAGGTACTATAAGCTTTACGGATATGGTGAATTTATGGGCCTTTTTTGCACCTTATAAGATGACATCACTTATTGTTAATTCGAACACACTTGCATCACTTCTTCTTATGGAGGAATTCAGGGATTCCTATGCAGGACTTGATGCACACGGTTCAGGAAATATGATTACACCGTTTGGTGCGGAGCTGTTTACAAACAACATGCTTCCGTCAGGTGCATTGATTGCACTTGATAAAAACTGCTCAGTTGAAAAGGTTCAGTGCGGCGGTATCATCACGGAGTTTGACAAGCTTATTGACAGACAGCTTGAGCGTGCAACCATTTCAACAATTTCAGGCTTTTCAACAATATACGGTGATGCAGCAACTCTTCTTGCAAGCAATGATTGATTGTGAGGAAGTAAGATAATGACAGATTGCAGTTTAGTGAAAAAAGAATTGGCGTGTATTATGAACTGCGGTGAGGATGAGCTTGAGCAGTATATGACGTACATCAACAATTCCGTCGGCTATGTTCAGGCAGTTATTAAAAATACGGACGATGAAAATGATGCAAGAATTATCCATCTTTGTGCGGTCAGAGTTTTTTACTGTATTCTTTTAACGCAGAGTACCAATGACGGAATAACCTCCTTCAAAGCTGGTGATGTGTCCTACACAATGGATAAGTCTGCCCTGAAGGGCGCAAAGGCTCTTCTGGATATGGCAGTTCAGGCGTGCAGTGATTTAATAAAAACGAAAGGCTTTGCCTTTGAGGCGGTGTGATATGAACAAGGCAGGTGTTATAAAAAATCAGCTGGATAAGGCAGGACGGACCGTTTGTCTGAAGGACGGTGACTGGACCTCGATGCCGTTTAAAGCTTGCATATCGCATTTGTGGAGGAAAAAGACATCCTCCTTTGAGCCGAAGTATACCGAATTGGGAAAAAGTTTTTTCGAATATTACCTGTATACAGGACCGTATGATCATAATATTACAGTGCTTACAGATGATGCAGTTCTTGAGGCGAATGGCGAAAAATTTGAATTTAAGTGTGCGGAAGCTGTGAACTTTGGGGGAGATACTGTGTATTACACAGGTGTTCTCAGACGCTTGACAGGAGATGATTTTAATGAAAATTGAAAGCTTTATGGATGACTTTATCGGTCTGATAAAAAGTGATGATTATTTTTCAGACATGAAAATCATTAAGGCATATCCATGCACGGCAGCTCCTGCACGTCTGTCAAGGGAAACGATAGCACTTGGCTTTGAAAAGGTTGATTTTTCCTCAGTCAGTGTTGATGACAATAACAGAGTGGGCAGTATTTCGGTTTTTGCAGATATTTTTGTTCCGCTGAAAACAGACAACGGCAGAGCCTGTGACATTTTTTCAAGGCTTTGCCGCTGCGTCGGCAGATATAATGTTATTTCTGTCTCTTATACACATCTGACGCTGCCGACGACTAGTC
>UQVI01000049.1 GCA_900544515.1 uncultured Oscillospiraceae bacterium
CACTCGACTAGTCGTCGGCAGCGTCAGATGTGTATAAGAGACAGGTTATATATTCTTTTATTCTGAAAAAATTCAGGTGAATGTGCATCAAAGCCGATGATTACGTCATTTCCAATCTGAGAGACAATTTTCCAAAAACGTTTGTCCGGATAATTCCTTTTTTGTGCAAAGCCAAGCAGATTGAATTCAAGAGGATATCCGAGCTTTTTTATCTCCTCGCAGAAATACGTCATTTTTTCAATATAAATTCTGTCAGGACCTGTATAGTTGAATAAATCAGGGTGGGCGATATAAAGAAATTTGCTTGTACCGAGTCCCTCCAGTGCCTGACTGATATATTTGTCGAACAGTTCTTCACTGTTTGTGGGAAGTCCGCAGTAATGTGCCTCAGGCTCGTATTCATTATCCGTGAAATGCTGACCGAGTATAAGATATTCATATCCGCATTGCTCCAGAAACTGAAGTGTTTTATCAAACAGCTTTGGGAAATATTCAAACTCATATCCTATATAAATTTTTATTTTATCTTTATATTCTTCACGGAGAAGACGGATAGAGTTTATATAGTCGGAAACGTCCTCAGGGAACATTCTGTATGTTGAATAATAGCTTTTGTCAGGGAACAGCATAGGCGCATGGTCGGAAAATCCCAGCTCCGTTATCCCTGTCTTTATTGCCTTGTTAATATAATCTCTATCTTTTCCGAATGCATGTCTGCACCGTGTGGTATGTGTGTGATAATTGTTCATATTTATATTGCTCCGTAGTTTTTATGTTTATAGTGTTTGACAAATGCTTTTTCATATTCTAATATAGATAATAATAACATATTTTTCAAGGAGAAATTATGAGAATTTTACTTATTGCGGATGTTCACAATGTACCGCATGGCAGCAGGAGAACTTTAAAAACAATCGGAAATGTTATTAAAAAAACAAATTGTGATTTGATTGTATTTTTAGGAGATATTGTTCACGGTCCGTCAACAGATACACATTATGAAAAGTATCTCAGACAGGTTTTTGACTTAACAGGCAATACGCCATTTGCAACTGTATTCGGTAACCACGATGATGAGGGAAAAACCACGAAGGACGAAATTTTAGCTGTTGCAAAATCATATAAAAACTGTCTCACTAAAGGCCGCGATTATGTTATTGATATGATGGGGGAGAGTTTGCTGTTTATCGACAGTGGTTCATATTATAACGGTGAGGGCAGCTATTACGATACAGTAAAGCAGGAGCAGATTGATTTTGTCAAGTCACAGATTGCTGGCAAAAAAGCTATTTTATTTCAACATATCATCATGCCGGATATTATGGATTATATTGATCAGCGCAATACAAAGGCTTATGGCTATGTTCGTGACGGTAAAAAATACTATAAGTTCAAGGGTGGTGTACATTATATCGGAAAGCTTGGTGAATGTCCTTGTCCGCCTGATATTAACACGGGTGAGCTGGAACAGCTTAAAGACAATCTGAAGGCTGCAGTATTCGGGCATGATCATAAAAATACATTTGAGCTTTATATAGATGGTGTAAAATTTATTCAGTGTGGCGGCAGCGGAAGTAATTCATATGATAAATTCTGGCCTTCAACCGTGAAGATTCTGGACACAAAAACACTTTGTACACAAATTATAAGGCTGTAAAAATTAAAGCGGACAGTTTTACAATGTTAATGTAAAGCTGTCCGCTTTTTTATTCAGCATATTCTCGGTAGTCCCTCGCCGTAAAGAACATTCACCTGTCTTTTACCGCCTATAGGTGTTATCAGGGTTACTCCTGAGCCGTGCTTGACCTCTCCTATTATCTGTGCATTTTCACCATATCTGCACTGTTTTATAATCCCGACAGCCTGTTCTGCCTGCTCCTTTGGCATTATGGCAACCAGCTTGCCTTCGTTACCCATATGGAGTATATCCAGTCCGAGTATTTTTGAAAATGCTCTTACCTCATCATCAACAGGAATATCCTTTTCCATAAGCTCGATATTGACATTAGATGCTTTTGCAAGCTCGTTTAATACTGTACCGAGACCGCCTCTTGTAACATCACGCATACAGTGCAGCTCAATTCCTGCCTTCAGCATTGCTCTTACCATTTCACCGAGAGGAGCATTGTCCGACTTTATGTTATTTTCAATATTCATTCGTGCTGAGAGAATCGCCGCGTGATGATCCCCCATATTACCGCTGACAACGATTGCATCGCCCTCACGCAGATTTGTTGATACAATGTCCGTGCTTTCGTTGACAAAGCCTACACCCGTTGTGTTGATGTATATTCCGCCGTTTCCCTCAATCACCTTTGTGTCACCGCAGATAACAGTAACACCAGCCTCCTTTGCAGTGTCAGCTATTGATTTTGCAATGTGCTCAAGCGTTTCACTGTCTGCACCCTCTTCAATAATAAATGCAGATGTGATGTATTTCGGAACTGCACCGCGCATAAGCAGATCATTTACAGTGCCGCAGACGGACAGCCTGCCGATATCTCCGCCTTTAAAAATAAGGGGAGTGACAACGAAGGAATCTGTGGTTACGGCAATTTTTGAAGCACCGTCAACAACGGCACTGTCTTCCATCATATTAAGTATAGGGTTTGAAAAATACCTGGCAAAAACGGAATCAATCAGATCGCTTGTTGACTTTCCTCCGCTGCCGTGTGCAAGTGTGATTTTCATATTCTAACCTCTGTTGTTTATATAGTAGTGAAAGCAGGCGCCTTCGTTTGATACCATACAGGCACCCTGTGGATTTTCAGGTGTGCAGGCCTTTGCAAACAGCGGACAGTCACAGGGGGATGAAAAGCCTGTGATAACCTCACCGCATCTGCACTTTTTATTTTTTACATTATCGTGAATCAGTTCTCGGCTGCCTGCATCGTAAGCAGCGTATTCTTTTTTCAGTGCCATACCGGAATTGTTTATTCTGCCAATACCGCGCCATACAGCGTCACAGGGTTCAAAATACTTGTTTACAAGTGCCCTAGCTTTTTCATTGCCTGTGTCTGTCACGGCTGATTTGTAAAGGTTTAAAACTTTACCCTGACCCTTCAGTTTAACAAGAGCATAAATAGACGCAAGGAGCTCCTCGCCTTTAAATCCACTGACAATAAAGGGCAGGGAGTATTTTTCAGCAAGGGGGTTGAATTCATTTGCCCCTGTAATAACGCTGACATGACCGGGAGCAATGAAGCCGTCAATTTTTCCGCCCATCTGACATAATGTGTCAATGGCAGCAGGCATTGTTTTAAGAGCTGTTAAAAGCCTGATGTTTTTTATATCCTCTTCAATGATTTTTTCCAGCAGTACCGCATAAATCGGTGTGGTGGTTTCAAAGCCTACAGCTGCAAAAACATATGTGGTATCGGTGTCTTTTTCAGCAAGGTCAATAATCTCAAAGGGGGAGTAGACCATACGAATCCGGCCGCCCTTTGACTTCGTTTCCTGCAGGGCAGAGGATGAACCCGGAACTCTTATAAGGTCACCGAAGGTTACAACGCAGGTATTGTCCTCCAGTGCAAGCGTACAAAGCCTGTCAATGTAATCTGCCACAGTAACACATACAGGGCAGCCCGGACCGCTTATCAGCTTTATTTTATTGCTGAGAATCGACGGTATACCATTCTCGCTTATTGCTGCGGTATGCGTACCGCAAACCTCCATAAAAGACAGCTCCTCACCGTCGTAATTGGAGAGGAATTCTGTTATATCCGTAATGTTCATCAGGACAAATCTCCCAGCTCGTTAAAAATATCTATCATATTCTCTGCTTCATCATCGGATATCACCTGAATGATGAGACCTGCGTGAACAAGTGCCCAGTCACCGACCTTTACGTCGACTATTCCCTTGTTTGCATTTACTTTATTTCCGTTATAGTCAATAACGGCTGTATTATCCTTTATTTCAATTACCATTCCGGGTGCTGCAACACACATTGTTATACCTCCAAGCCCGATAAATATGCCTGACCGAGTGCAATCCCTCCGTCGCCGCAGGGCACTCTCTCATTAATATACACTGAAAAGCTTTTTTCTTCAAGTATGGAAATTGTGGAAGCGGTTATGATTCTGTTATTGAATACACCGCCGCTCAGTGCAATCTGATTAACACCATATTTATTCCTGTATTTTTCTGAAATGTCAGCAATAAGCCTGCATATCATCATATGAAAACCGAGTGCAAGTTCCTCAGACGTACTTACTTTCATAGCATTTTGAATTTGCGTTAATATATTTTTGGGGTCAAGTGACGGAATCAGCTTAGATTCCTTTTCAGCTCTTTTTGCGGCGCTTTCCAGTGCACAGGCACATTCACCCTCATAGTTGTTATAATGCTTGATATCAAGCAGAGCACATACTGCGTCAAACAATCTTCCCATACTGGACGAAAGCACTGTGTTGATATTGTTTTCAATAGCTGTATCCACAATGGTGTTTCCGCCGAGATAACAGTCAAGTGCAAGATCTGCATTTTTTGATACCTCATCGGAGGCAAGCATTTTTGTGTATTTTAAATGTTTAACTCTGTCAATTCTGTTTTCGTCAAAAAGGAATACCTCACTGCCCCATACTGCACCGTCGTCGCCATAGCCTGTGCCGTCAAAGGCAAATCCAAGCACCTTGCCGTTTAATTTATGCTCAGCAATTACAGATGCAATGTGTGCCTTGTGGTGCTGGATTTTTAGGTCACTATTGAACATATTTGATGAATAGTAATTCGGATGCGCATCACATACAATGGGTTCCTGTTCAAAACCGTGAAGCGTTGCAAAGCGTGTTATATTTGATTTATAGCAGTCGTATACATCCTTGTTGTCAAGGTCTCCGAAATACTGGCTGAGGAATACATATCTGTCACGGTGAAAGGCGAATACAGCCTTTAAATCGCCGCCGAGACAAAGCGTATCTGATTTTGCTTTTCTGTTGATTTCAATGGAAAGAGGAACATACCCCCTCGCCCTGCGTATGAACTGTGTTCTGCCTGCCGTAACGCACACCACACTGTCATCAAGGGGTGTAAGTATTTCACGGTTGTGTGACAGAACGTCTACGCCGAATTTGTTTATTTCGTTATCATCAATGATGATAGGCTCGCCGCTGATATTTGCACTTGTCATAACAAGGGGTGAAACCTGATCAAGTATCATAAGCTGAATGGGATTGCAGGGCAAAAATGCACCGATATAATCACTTTCACCGCAT
The DNA here is from genome assembly GCA_900544515.1 of uncultured Oscillospiraceae bacterium. GTDB lineage: Bacteria > Bacillota > Clostridia > Oscillospirales > Acutalibacteraceae > Eubacterium_R. The sequence continues at coordinate 5,217 of UQVI01000049.1, forward strand.
ACAGAGCTGTCAAAATCCTTTATTTTTTCAAGCAGAACAATGGGACGAGCAGGGGACAGGAGCAATTCCTTTTCCTTATCATTTACTTTGCAGTATTCACGGATTTCATCTATGGATGAAAACATAACTGCAAATGGCTTTGCCTCACGTCCCTTCAGATTTCTGATATCATTTACACTGTTCACACTGTCTGTTCGGCAGGCAAGATGATATCCGCCGATATCCTTGATTGCCAGGATTTTTCCCTGCCTTAAAATTTCGGCAGCATCGTCTATGGATATATTGGTTTCGGGCCCGCATTGCTTACAGGCGATTGTCTGTGCGTGGCAGCGTCGGTCATACACGGTTGTATATTCTGTCCGACATTCGTCACACATATCAAAATCTGACATGGTAATATTCTCCCTGTCATAGGGCAGGGTATTTATAATTGTATATCGTGGTCCGCAGTTCACACAGCTTATAAAAGCGTGACGGAATCTGCGGTTATTTTCATTTTTAAGCTCCTTTTCACAGTCACTGCAGGTTGCAAGGTCAGGTGTGATAAAGGGTGTTTGTTTATCGTTTGTCGAGTGTACAATTTTAAAGTCGGTAAAAACCAAATCGTTTATCGTTTTGGTTTCATATTTTTTTATTTCAAACATGGCAATAAGGCGTCGGACAAATTCGTCCAACGCCTGTTCTTTACCGCTGATAATCAGGCTGACATGACCACCTGAATTTTTAACCTGACCTTTTACATTAAGGTCTGCTGCGATACGCTGGGCAGCAGGTCTGAAGCCGATGCCCTGAACAATACCGTGAAAGGTTAATTTTTTTGTCATTGAGGATTACTCCTTGTGAAGTGTAACAATACCTTTTTCGCCGTCATCATCCGTTGTGCTGAGTGCCTTAAATTTGAGACAAGCGTCTATACAAGCACCGCACTGTACACATTTATCACGGTCAATTGACCATGTTTTTTCACCTGTTCTGTCAACTGTAATACATTCCTGCGGGCATTTTCTTGCACAGAGACCGCAGAGAATACATTTTGACATATCGTTTGTGATTTTACCCGGCTTAGTCTCAGGAATAGGCTGATTATATGTATCAACCGTTTTTTCTGTTGACGGAGCAGTATAACCGGGAACCATTGAGAGACATTTTTTAGGGCAGGCATTTACACAGGCAGAGCACTGAACACAGCCCATTCTTTCAATAGACCATGTTTTATTGGTTCTGTCAATCGTGATTGCACCTGACATACATTTACGTGAACAAATACCGCACATAATACAGTCGTCAATATTGATTTCAATATGACCTCTGCTTCTTTCCGGATATTCTCTCGGAACTTCAGGATAGTTAGCAGTAGCAGGCTTTGAAAATAAGTTCTTCAAAGCTGTAAAAGAAAAATTCATAATTGCCATAGTAAACTACCTCCTATCTTTCTGTACAGCTGATACATGGATCAATTGTAAGTATCTGAAGCGGAACATCTGCGAGTTCAGAGCCCGGAAGAATATGAATAAGGGATTCAATATTTGTAAATGTAGGTGTACGCACTCTGAATCTTTCAAGGAACTTTGTGCCGTTTGCCTTTGCGTAGTAAATCGCTTCACCGCGAGGTTGCTCAACTCTTACAAACGCTTCACCATTCGGATTGCCCTTAATCTGATTTGCAATCGGACCGTCAGGGATTTTATCCACAAGCTGTCTGATGATGTTGAAGGACTGGAAGATTTCACCGATACGAACGGCACATCTTCCGTAGCCGTCACATTCCTCAGCTGTGATAATATCAAATTCTACCTTGCCGTATGCTTCATATCCTGTCATACGTGTATCAATTTTAATACCTGCAGCGCGAGCCATAGGACCAACTGCACCGAGACGGATAGCATCTTCCTTAGTGAGAATACCTACACCTCTTAAACGTGATTCAACAGTGTAATCATTGAGGAAGGTTTTAACAAGCTTTCTGAGATCCTTTTCCATATCATCGAAGATGCTTACAAAGTTTTTGAGCATGGATGAATCCATATCCTTGAGAACGCCGCCAATTTTGTTAACGGAGAAAATAACTCGTCCGCCGGTTGATGCTTCAAACATATCAAGCACTTTTTCTCTCATTCTCCAGCACTGCATAAAGAGTGCGTCGAAACCGAAGGCATCTGCCAGAAGACCGAGCCAGAGCAAGTGAGAATGAATACGGCTCATTTCACCCCAGATTGTTCTTAAGAACTGTGCTCTCTCAGGAACTTCAGCATCAAAAATGCTTTCAAGTGCCTCACAGTAGGACATACCGTGCTTGAATGAGCAGATACCGCAGATTCTTTCAATAACATACTGATAGTCGTTGAAGTCTCTTTTTTCTGCAAGGCTTTCAAGACCTCTGTGAACAAAGCCGATTGACGGAATTGCTTCCACTACCTTTTCATCCTCAAGTACAAGGTCAAGGTGAATCGGCTCAGGAAGTACGGGATGCTGAGGACCGAAAGGAACTACTGATCTTTCACCCATTATTCTGCCGCCTCCTCTTCTTTTTTTACAACCTTTACAGCTTCTTTAACTTCCTTTTTGAAAGGTGCTTTCTTAGTGATTCTGTAAAGCTTGTTGTTATAGTCCGGATTGATTGATTTGATTTTAACATCAAAAAGCTCTTTCATTTCATTTTCATAGAGCATAGCTGACGGAAAGAAATCTGAGATTGTGTTGATTTCCTCGTCAATCGGAACAATTACCTTATAATTTTCAAAGGTGTAATTGTCAACAACTGAATAAATGAGCTCGTTACCGCCTTCGTATGCTGTTGCACAAATCTGTGCAAGACGATATCCTGCTCTCTGCTTTTCCAGCATTATTTTATAAAGGGTAGGAATGTCAACTGTTTCAAGAATGTACTTTTCTCTCATTTATTTACCCTCCTTGAGCTTTTTGCTTTTTTCTTTCAAAAGTGCCAGTGACTGAACTACGCCGTCAATAATTGCCTCAGGCCTTGCGGCACAGCCCGGAACATAAATGTCAACAGGAATGACTTTGTCAACACCGCCGAGAATATTGTAGCAGTCCTTGAATACACCGCCGTTGCAGGCACAAATACCGATTGCGCATACAACCTTAGGCTCAGTCATCTGATCATAGATTTGTTTAACAACATCTTTATTTTGTTCATTTACAGAGCCGGTAATTAAGAGGATGTCTGCGTGTTTTGGGTTACCTGTATTAATTACACCGAAACGTTCAACATCATAAACGGGAGTCAGGCAGGCAAGAACCTCAATATCACAGCCGTTACAACTTGAACCGTCATAATGCATAATCCAAGGTGATTTTGTTACATCAGCCATTTTATTTATACCCCCTTAAAAAATACTTCAAGAATGAAAACGTTCAGTGCACCGATGATGATTGTTGTAATCCATGAATTCTTGAACATCTTCTGCCACTTCAGTCTTGCATTTGTGTTGTCAACGAGAATCAATATAAAATATGTGATTGATATTGCAGCCAGTGCAATGATAATTGTCCACCAGTTTGCATTGATGAAGAACAGGGCAATGACACCCATAAGAAATACATTTTCATACCAATGTGAAATTTCGACAATTGCAAACATTTCACCTGAGAATTCCGTTGTGATACCCTTTACCATTTCCTGGTGTGCATGGTGGCTTGTTGCAAGGTCAAAAGGATGTTTTCTGAGCTTAATTGTCAGAATGAATACAAATCCGACAAAGATTCCCGGAAGCATAATGATTGGCAGCGTACCGTCGCTGGTAACAATTTCTCTTACCTTGAATGTTCCTGTTGCAAGGTAAAATCCAACGGCAGTTAAAAGCACCATTGGCTCATAAGCCAGCATCTGCATCATTTCACGGCTGGCACCCATGCTTGCGTAAGGTGAGTGGCTGCTTGTTGCAGCAAGAATAAGAAACAGGTTTGCTGTTGTCAGTGCAAAGAACACAAGCAGCAAATCGAAACCGCCGAAGAAAAGACAGCCTGTAAATATAACAAATACGAGGAAGGTTAAAAGATAAAATATCTGAACATGGTTAACGACTACAGTTTCTTTTTTCAGAAGCTTTATAACGTCATAAAAGGACTGTAATATTGACGGACCTTTTCTTCCCTGCATACGAGCAGTGATTTTTCTGTCAACACCTGACATAAGACCGCCGATAAAAGGTGCCAATACAATATAGGCAACAATACTGATAATGATTTTTACTGTTTCTGTCATCAGAATGCACCTCCTATTGAAATAACCATAAATGTTACAATCAGCAATATTGAAATGATAACTGACGGATTCCAGAGCTTTTTCTCGCCGAATATATCTTCCATATACCAGTTGGCAAGGAAGAAACGTCTCTTTTCACCCATAGAGTCAATATAATTCATCTGGTCACCTGCATTGACACCGTTGATGTAACGGTCAACCTTGCGGTATTTGGTATGTCTTGCAGAAATCCATGATATACCGGGAATAACAAATATAGCAATAAGCATAATCATCATAATGATGATGTTATCCGTTGTAATAACGGAATAAGCATTATTGAATACATTGTGGATATACGGAATAATAACCTTTGATGATATGAATGGGAAAGCAAAGCAAAGCATAATCATAAATGCAGAGTGAATTAAAATTGAAACCCACTGATTTGCTGATGTTGTATTAGGCGCTTTAACATCATTGTTTTTGGATGCCATAACCGTTGCCATCCACTTCATCCAGTAGAACAACGTCGTAGCACTGCCGAAGCATACGCAGAGTATCAGCACAATTGAGCCGTTATCAATAAATGCCTTAAGAGCTGCCCATTTTGAAATAAGCATACCAAACGGAGCAAGGAACATACCTGCAATACCGATTACAAGTGTCCATGCGAGATAGGGATGACGGCGAACAAGACCGTGCATGGTTTCGATATCTCTTGAGCCTGTTGAATTTTCAATGGCACCGACAGTCTGGAATAACAGTGATTTTGATATTGCATGGAATATTAGAAGGAACATACCTGCCCATACTGTTTCCTCTGCACCGATTCCGGCACAGGCTGTTATAAGGCCGAGATTGGATATAGTTGAATAAGCCAGTACCTTTTTTCCGTCGCTTACGGTAATTGCAAGCATAGACATAATAAGGAATGTGAATCCGCCTACCAGGCTTACCATTGTACCTGCATGTGAACCTGCAAGAACAGGTGAGAGTCTGAGAAGAAGATAAACACCTGCTTTAACCATTGTTGCACTGTGAAGAAGTGCAGATGATGGTGTAGGAGCAACCATTGCGCCGAGCAGCCATTTTGAAAATGGGAGCTGTGCACTTTTGGTAAGTGCTGCAAAGGAAAGAAGAATAACAGGGATTACAATAATTGCGCCGTCACAGAGGATAAGACTCTGCATGTCCGTTACGTTGAACTGAATGCCTGCAAGTACAATTGCAACAGCAAAACCGCAGCCGCCTAACAGATTCATCCACAAGGCTCTGAAGCAGTTGTGAATAGCCTCTGCGGTTCTTGTATATCCGATAAGCAGGAAGGATACAACGCTGGTAATTTCCCAGAAGAAATAAATCCATATGAGACTGTTTGATAGAACAAGTCCAAACATTGCACCGAGAAAAACATAGAGCAATGCAAAGAAATATCTGCGTCTGTCCATAAATTCTTTATGATGATTATGGTAATCCTTCATATAACCGCAAGCATAAACTGTTATGAGAGTACCGATTACAGCTACAATGAGTACCATTATAACTGTGAGCTGGTCAATGTAGATTTTATCTACCATCTGGTGAGGGGCTTTGCCGCTGAGCTCATACCAGAAAATCAGTACAGTCTGTGCGATTGACAAAACAGCCGCATAATATTGTTTATACTTAATACTGAGTACAGTAACCAGCACCATTAAAAATGCCTCAACAGCCATCATTGCATAATCAACAATTTCTGTTTCGCTGAAGAATGATAAGCCGGCATTGCCTGATGTGAAATATTTAACGGCAAAGGCTACTGCCATACCTATTACAGCAATACTGCTTACATAGGTGATAATTTGTCTGATTGTGTTGTTTTTGAATATACTGAGAAGCAGTGCACTCAAAAACGGAAATCCAATCAGTACAATGACTGTCTCTTATACACATCTGACGCTGCCGACGACTAGTCGAG
>UQVI01000050.1 GCA_900544515.1 uncultured Oscillospiraceae bacterium
CTCAGCTTTATGTCAGCAGGTCTTTGTTTATTTTATAATCTGTATTAATACTCAATATCCCTGAACATCTTTGTAATGGAACTGCAAAGGTGTTTATTTTTAGGCAAATCCAGGTTGAAATCCTCATCAAGGATGTCCTTAGCACAGTTCTGTGCCAGGTGCAGGATTTCAATATCCTCCAGCATATCGGCTATTTTGAGCGTTGGGAGGCCGTGCTGTCTTTCACCGAAGAAGTCACCCGGACCGCGAGCCTTTAAATCCTCGTCCGCAATTCTGAAGCCGTCACTGTATTTTTTCATTATCATAAGACGGTTGCGGGCATTTTCACTTTTACTGTCTGAAACAAGAACGCAAAAGCTTTTTTTATTCCCTCTGCCTATACGTCCTCTTAACTGGTGCAGCTGTGAAAGTCCGAAACGCTCAGCATTTTCAATGACCATAATTGTGGCATTGGGAACGTCAACACCAACCTCAACAACGGTTGTTGCAACGAGTATCTGAACATCACCGTCGGAAAAAGCTTTCATAACCTTTTCCTTATCCTTAGGCTTCATCTTGCCGTGAAGCAGTCCGAGATTGTAACCCTCAAAAGCAGATTGTGACAGCTCCTCTGCGAACTGCTCGGCAGATTTGAGACCCAGTGCTTCATCACTTTCCTCAACCATAGGACAGATAATGTAGCACTGCTCACCGCGATCAACGGCGTCACGTATAAATTTGTACAGCCTGCTGTTATATCTTGAGTCAACAACATCGGTTCTTATTGTCTGTCTGCCGGGTGGGAGCTCGTCGAGAATACTGATATCCAAATCACCGTAAAGAATCAGTCCGAGCGTACGCGGAATGGGTGTAGCACTCATAACCAGAGTATGTATTCCGTGTCCCTTGTTGGCGAGATTTGCCCGCTGCTTAACGCCGAATCGGTGCTGCTCATCGGTTATGACGAGACCGAGATTGCAGAATTCAACATCATTCTGTATGATAGCGTGGGTGCCAATCAGCAAATCAATTTTGCCGTCGTACAAATCGGCTTTGATTTCACGCTTTTCCTTTGCTTTGGTTGAGCCGGTCAGCAGGCGGATCGTTATTCCTGTACTGCCCAGCATTTTTGAAAGTCCTTCAAAGTGCTGAATGGCAAGTATTTCGGTAGGTGCCATAAGTGCTGTCTGATAACCGTTTCTGATTACAGTGTAAATGATTCCTGCGCCGACAGCGGTTTTTCCTGAGCCGACATCACCCTGCAAAAGCCTGCTCATTGGGTATTTGTTCTGCATATCCTTAACGCATTCGGCGATTGCCCTTTTCTGTGCATTTGTCAGATGATAGGGGAGAAGAGCGGTAAATTCATCTGTATAATCTTCTGTTATGCGCAATGTAGTTTCGCTCTTTTTATTGCTCTTGAGCTTTAAAAGACCGAGCTGAAGGGTAAGCAGCTCCTCAAATATCAGCCTTTTGCGTGCATTATAAGTATCCGTTTCACGATTTGGAAAATGAATCAGCCGTATTGCCTCATCAAGTGTAATCAAATCGTATTTTTTTTTGATGTCATCGCTTAAAGTTTCAGGTATTTCGTCAAGGCTGTCAAGTGCTGTTTTGATAACCTTAGCAATGGCATTTGATGTCAGCTTGCCTGATGCGGAGTAAATGGGGTGAATACGGATTCCTGTGTCCAGCTTTTCAATTTTAGGGGAGGACATAGAGGCTGCGGTAAAAGTCTTTTCAATTTTTCCGAACAGCACATAATCCTCATAAATCCTGAGAGACTGCGCAAGATATTTGTTGTTGAATATCGTGACATTGATTACGCTTTCACCGTCGGAGAATCGGCATTTGTAAAGCGTCATACCGCGCCTGATCATATGCTCCTTAACAGGTGTAATCATAGTTGCCTTTATTGTAATATTATCACCGCTGTTTACCTGAGAAACGCTCTTTGTATTGGTCCAGTCCTCGTATTTACGCGGAAAAAAATGAATAAGGGCGTCAACATCAAAGATGCCGAGATTATAGAACATCTCGGCTCTTTTTTCGCCAACACCCTTAATGAATTTTATGTTACTTTCAGTATTTAACATGGTTTACTCCACTGAAATAATAAAGTAATAAATCGGCTGGTTGCCGTTGACAACACTGATTTCAGCATCAGAGCCGTACTTACTGCTGAGTTTTTCCTCAACCTTAGCGGCATCTTCCTCACTTACACCCTCACCGTAGATAATTGTGATAAGAGAATGCTCTGTTCTTTTGAACAGCTTGTCTGTTGCCTTATAAGCAATATCAACTATATCATTTCCTATGAACTTGATTTTGCCGTTGCAAAGACCCATAATCTCGCCCTCGTGAACGGCCTTTCCGTCAACCTCACTGTCTCTTGCGGCAAAGGTAACCTGTGCTGTTTCAACAGCCTGAGCTGTCTCCATCATCGTCATCTGATTTTCATCAGCTGTTGATGTATCGTCAAATGCAAGCATTGCTGAAATACCCTGAGGGATTGTTTTTGTCTGCAAAACACGTACCTCTCTGTCAGAAACAAGAGGAATTACCTGCTCGGCAGCCATAATGATATTTTTATTGTTAGGAAGAACGAATACAGTTTTTGCAGGTGTATTCATAACAGCACCCAGAATATCGTCTGTAGACGGATTCATCGTTTGTCCGCCGCTTACAATAACATCTGCTCCGATATCCTTGAAAAGCTCTTCAAGTCCGCTGCCTGCACAGACAGCTACAAAGCCGTAATCATTTTCAGGAGCAGAAACAGAAGGCTCAATAACCTTATCGCCTTCCTTCACGCCAACCTCAGCATTCGCGTGCTGATATCTCATATTATCAATTTTTATGTTAATAAGCTGTCCGTATTTAAGTGCCGCCTGAATAACATTACCGGGCTCATTTGAATGCACGTGTACCTTGATGATATCACTGTCGTCAACAACTACAACACAGTCGCCGATTGATTCCAAAAATGCACGGAGCTTAAGTGGATCCTTTTCTTTGGCACTTTCCGATTTTTCAATCAGAAATTCAGAGCAGTAGCCGAACTCAATATCATCTGATGCATTGGCAACCGTTGATTTTGACGGTGCAGAAATAGGAGTTACGCCTGAGCCGTCAAGGGGTTGAACAATAACGCCGTTATGCCATACGCTTTCCATACCCTCAAATATAAGGATTAAGCCCTGTCCGCCGGCATCAACAACACCTGCTTTTTTTAGTACAGGCAGTAAATCCGGAGTTTTTGCCAGAGCATCCTTTGCAGCCTGAAGTGCAGCAAAAGCAACCTCAAGAGGCTCATCCTGAATCTTTGCCATTTCAACAGCTGCATCCTTAGCTTCTCTGATAACAGTAAGTATTGTTCCTTCAGTAGGCTTCATAACTGCCTTATATGCAGCGTCAACGCCCTCTTTGAAAGCGTTTGCTATATCCTTTGCACCTGCTTCCTTAAGCCCCTTAAAGCCTTTTGAAAAGCCACGAAAAATAAGGGAAAGGATTACACCTGAATTACCTCTTGCACCTCTTAAAAGGGCAGAGGCACATTTGGCAGATGCCTCTTCAATTGTACAGTTATCGGGAAGTGCTGCCATTTCCTTTGCAGCAGCACTGATGGTCATACTCATATTTGTACCTGTATCGCCGTCAGGAACAGGGAAAATATTCAAAGCATCGACTGCCTGTCTGCTGTTTGCAATATTATTAGCTGCGGAAATTATTGAATCGCGAAATATTAAACCAGTTATCATAAATATATCTCCAATCAGTTAAGTGCATCAATATAAACATTGACTGCTGATACTTTTAAATCAGTAGCTTCTTCAACAGTATATCTTACTTTGTTTACAATGCTTTCAACAATCGCATTGATGTTTACTCCGTATGAAACGGAAATGTGTAATTCAACCGTAAGCTTGCCGTTTATGCTTTTTACAGATACGCCCTGATCATAATTGTCATTTTCACGCGATACCTTGCTTTTTATGGCGGATTTAAGGTTCTGATAAGGATTACTGTTTACCATACCTGTTACACCGAAACAGCTCTGTGCTGCTCTGCCTACAAGATTTGCGAAATAATTGTTTGTTATTTCAATATATCCATTTGGATTTTCCAGCTTTATCATATAGAATACCTCCGAATGTTCTATGCTGCTTTATTACAATTATATGTCTTATCCATGATTAAATCAAGAAATAAAATTCCAGCTGTCAATATTTGAGAAGAAATTACCGTAATATCCCTGCATATCACCGTTTAGTGCCTTGCTGTAACAAATCATACCTTTTTTATATACAAGGGGGATATACGGCATTTCATCATTGAAAGCAAGTATGAATTTGCCAAGCTCCTCATCACCCGAAAGATATTTTATATATACATCATCACAGGTCATTTTATTAAGGTCAATACCATATCTTGCTCCGCCCTTTTTATCAAAAAACGGATAAAGACTCATATCATCCGAAAGCTTAACCTCGCCGATATAAATATCAAAATTGGACTGAGCTATTTTTGCTCTGTAATTTTTAATACTTTCCTGAGCGATTGTTACCTTAAAGCCAACAGCCTCCAGCTGACTCTTTAACAGATTGGCGCAGGAGATTTTATTTTCATTTGAGTCGACGAGTATGGAAAGTGAAAGCTTATCCGCCTGATATCCGCTTTGATTGATTGCCTGTTTCGCTGTGGCGGTATCTGCTTCTTTTGAAAAGATATTTATATTTCCTATTGATTTGAAATCAGGATTAAATGGGGATTCGGCTGTGCTTGCATATCCTGAGTAAGCACTTTCGGCAATAACGGTTCTGTCAACTGCAAGTGATATGGCCTGCCGTATATGCGCATTGGAGGTAATACCGCCTCTGGAATTGATTCCGATGAATACAAGATTATTCATGGTTACTGCCTTCTTTGCACAGGAAAGACGTTTTGATGTGTCACTGCTCATATCCCTGAAGGCATAGGAAATATTGCCGATATTAACAGCATTATCGATTGAGTCGGATGCGGCAATATTTACAAGTGTAATTGTACCGATATAAGGGTCGAAGCTGTTATCGGTGTTCGCTTTTAACACTACCTTGCCGCCTGAATTCTTGTAAACGTATCTTCCATTGCCTACAGGAAAGCCCTCCTCATCATCCTTTGTTGATGTGATAGGAAAGGTGAGCAGATTGACTGCATAGGGATTTGCATAGTTCAGATGAATGAATACAGAATTGCCCTGTGCCTCTGCATAATTTATGCAGCCGAGTGCACTGCCGTAGGCAGGTGACTTTTTCGCTGCTGTTATGGAGTAAACTACATCTTCTGTACCAAGCTCACTTCCGTCTGAAAATGTGAGCTGTGGATTTATATCTACACGCAGTGTGGTTTTGTCTGTAAACGCATACCCTGTTGCAATATTTGCAGCAGGCTCATAGTTTTCATCAAGGTCAAAAAGTGATTCAAAGGCAAGTGAGGCAAGCACCTGATTGTTCTGTGTTTCAGCCTTAAATGGATCAAGGCTGTCGGATTGAGTATAGCTTAGCTTGAAGGTGGTATTGTCAACCTCCTTGACAGATGCAGGAACAGTGGTTGTGACATCTGTCTGATTATTATCAGCTGTACAGCCTGCAAAACAGGAAGCAATGAATAGAATTGATAAAAACAAAGCAATATATTTTTTCTGCATTGTTACCTCCTGATCAAAGTGGTGCTGATGGCTTTTGCACTGCTGTTGTCAATTTCAAACAGGCATCCCTCCAGAACACACGGACCGTCCTCAGTTGTGAATCTGACAGGCAGACCTGTCCTGAGCTTTTCAATAACATTTTCAGGCTTAACCCCAAGCACACCGTAAAACGGACCGGTCATACCTATATCCGTAACATAGCCTGTGCCGTTTGGCAGTATCTGATTATCACTTGTCTGAACGTGGGTATGTGTGCCGTATAATGCGGAAATTTTACCGTCAAGATAAAATCCCATTGCTCTTTTTTCAGACGTGGTTTCAGCATGAAAATCAACAAGAATCATATCAATTCCCTGTGCTTTGATTTCCTCAATGATTTTGTCAATCACTGAAAATGGATTTTCAACAGGCTCCATAAAAACACTGCCCTGAAGATTAATGACTGCAATTTGGCAGTAGCCTTTGTCAATAATCATATAACCCCTGCCGGGAGCAGAGCTGTGATAGTTTGCAGGGCGGATAATCGGATTGTCACTGTCAAGGTAATCATAGATTTCCCTTCTCTTAAGACTGTGATTGCCGAGTGTTATGGCATCGACTCCGCAGTCAAGAATATAGGTTGCACTCTGTGGAAGTACACCATTGCCTACTGCTGAATTCTCACCATTGGCAATGACTATATCTGCACCGAGCTCTTTTTTCAGAGCAGGCAGTTTTTTTCTTAAATATTCGCATCCTTGCTGTGATACGATATCACCAATTGTTAATATTTTCAAAATTGCACCAATTTCTATATATAAATAATTTGTTTATAAATTATACTATATTTAATGTGTAAAAACAAGAAATTGACACAAAATTCACACTGTGTTAAAATTATCAGTGGATTATAAGTAATATTTAAGCTGTTAAATCATATATTGTTATTATAATCATTTTTATATTTAGATAATAAAAAGTTTATCTGAAGGAGCGGATATGAATATTTGTGTTTTTGGTGCAGCAAGCAGTGAAATAGATGATAAATATATAAAGGCTGTTGAGCTTATGGGCGAAACGCTTGCAAAATCAGGTCACAATCTTGTATTTGGGGCAGGCGGTCAGGGACTTATGGGTGCCGCTGCAAGAGGCTTTAAAAAAGGCAATGCAAAAATAACGGGTATAATACCTGAATTTTTCAAGGAAGCGGACATTGAGGCAATTTATGAAGAATGTGATGAGCTTATTTATACCGAATCCATGCGTGAACGCAAGGCGAAGATGGAGGAAATGGCAGATGCATTCATAATCGTTCCCGGCGGAATAGGAACCTTTGAAGAGCTTTTCGAGGTTCTTACACTGAAACAGCTTGGCAGACACAAAAAAGCAATTGTAATCTATAATGTTGACGGATACTATGATTCAATGGAATCTATGCTTGATCATTCCATTGAAGAGCATTTTGTAAAGGAAAACTGCAAAATGCTTTACAGTGTATTTGCAGATTTGCAGTCCATGATAGATTATCTTGAGGCGGATATACAGGTTGATTTCACTGTAAAGCAGCTGAAGGATGGATAAAAAAGTTGTAAGGCTGAATACTGATTTTCAGCCTTATTCTGCCTTTTACATAATAAAACATAATAAAAATGAAGGAGAAATAACAATATGCCGGAGATAAAATGCCCCAAATGCGGTGAGGTTTTTCAGGTGGACAAGTCCGGATATGCTGAGATACTGGCTCAGGTCCGCACTGCTGAATTTGACAGAGAAATAAGTGAAAAGGAAAGAAGTCTGAAATCAGAAAGAGAGCAGGCCGTAAAGCAGGCACGACTTGAGGAAGAGGTCAGAGCGAAAGACACGCTTGCAGATAAAGACCGTGAAATACTTGAGCTCAGACATCAGCTCGAAAGCCTTAAAACTCAGCAGAAACTTGCGGTGAAAGAGGCAGTTTCTGAGATTGAAAGGGAAAGGGATTCCCTTAACAGTGAGCTTGAAATACAGAAGCAGAAGCATATTAACGAAGAGAATACTCTGAAAGAAAAGTATGAAATGCAGCTGAATCTGAAAGAGGAAGAGGTGCAGAGATATAAGGATTTCAAATTAAGGCTTTCCACAAAAATGGTTGGTGAAAGTCTTGAGCAGCACTGTGAAAATGAATTCAACAGGCTGAGGATGACTGCCTTTCCGACTGCTTATTTTGAAAAGGATAACGACGATTCAAAGGGGTCAAAGGGCGATTACATATTCCGCGAATTTGATGCTGACGGTAATGAAATCATTTCCATTATGTTTGAGATGAAGAACGAACAGGATTCAACCTCAACAAAAAAGAAAAATGAAGATTTCTTCAAAAAGCTTGACAAGGACAGAAACACCAAAAACTGCGAGTATGCCGTTTTGGTTTCTATGCTCGAGCCTGAGAGTGAACTTTATAATACCGGTATTGTTGATGTATCATATCAATATAAAAAGATGTATGTTATCAGACCGCAGTTCTTTATTCCTATTATAACGCTTCTGCGCAACGCGGCTATGAATTCTATGGAGTATAAACGAGAGCTTGCCATAATTAAAAATCAGGAAATTGATATCACAAATTTTGAAGAAAATATGGAAAATTTTAAAAATGGTTTTTCAAGAAATTTTAGACTCGCCAGTGATAAATTCCAGAAGGCTATTGAAGAGATTGACAAGACCATAGACCATTTGCAGAAAACGAAAAATGCATTACTTTCGTCTGAAAACAATCTTAGATTAGCCAACGATAAGGCGCAGGATTTAACAATCAAAAAGCTAACGCGCGGTAATCCGACGATGAAGGCAAAGTTTGATGATTTGAAAAAATAAAATAAAAAATTTAGGACATCCTTGAGATGTCCTTATTTTTTTGTCAATACTATAATCGGTGATTCATTTGAAAAAAATAATTCGTATAGCAGATGCCTGCATAGCAGTAGTATTAATTTTTATTTTCAGCTTAATCGGTTTCGGTGATTTATGTCTGCCTGACCGCATTTCAACCTATTCTTCAAAAAATATAAGCTATAAAAACATTTATACGGTTGATATGGGGAATAATTCACAGGTTGATTTTCAGAACAACGCACGTGTATCGCCGTCGGAAAGTGAAATAAAAATACTTGGTATTATCCCTGTTAAAACCACTAAAGTTTTGCAGGAGACGGAAAAAAGGGTATATGTCAGCGGAGAGAGCTTTGGTATAAAGCTGTACACGGACGGAGTTATTGTTGTCGGTACAAAGGATGTTGAAACGGCAAACGGAAAATGCAATCCTGCCAAAGAAGCAGGTCTTGAAAAGGGCGATATAATCATCAGTATCAATAATGTAAAAATGACCGATTCATCGCAGGTGGAGGAAACCTTTAACGACAATAACGGCAAGGATTACAAGATTGTAGTAAAGCGAAACGGAAATTATAAAAACTTTACGCTTACGCCTGTATATTCGCAGTCTGAGGGGAAATATAAGGTGGGTGTATGGGTAAGAGATTCAACCGCAGGAATTGGTACCGTTACTTTTTACAATTCCGAGAACAACTCCATTGGAGCCTTAGGTCACCCTATCACAGATGTTGACACAAATGAAATTATGCCGATTCTGAACGGTGAGGCAGTTAAGGCGAATGTTACAAAGATTTATAAAAGTACAGACGGTGAGGCTGGCTCTCTTTGCTGCGATTTTACAAATAATGTGATAGGCAGTCTCAGTGTGAACAGCATATGTGGAATTTACGGAAAGTATGAATGCAGTCTTGTCGGTAAGCGTTTATATAAAGTTGCGGCATCTCAGGAGGTGGAAAAGGGCAGTGCACAGTTATTGTGTACGGTTGATGAAAAAGGACCGCAGCTCTACGATGTAGAAATTACACGAGTTTCTTACAGAGAAAACAATGATGAAAAAAATATGGTTGTACGGGTAACGGATAAAAATCTGATAGAAAAAACAGGTGGTATTGTTCAGGGTATGAGTGGTTCACCGATTATTCAGAATGGTAAGCTTGTGGGTGCTCTGACACACGTGATTGTAGACAATCCTGAAAAGGGTTATGCGATTTTTGCCGAAAAAATGGTAGAAAAGTCAAAAGAACTCAAATAGAGCCGAAAAAACTCCTATTTTATCTTGCGCATTTAAACGAATAATAAATAATGTGAAATTTATTTACAAAAATATGTGAAAATCCCTTGCAATTGTAAAAGATAAATGGTAATATGTGGAAGGAATAAATAAGGAGGGTTTTTAATGAAAACCAATTTAAAAGTATTAATTGCTGATGATTCAGTACAATTTGGCAAGGAATGTCAGAAAGAGTTAAAGAATGCCGGCTTTGATGTAGTTCTTACAGCAAAGGACGGCTTAAGAGTTATGTCTATAATCGATTCGCAGCATATTGATGTTGTACTTATGGACGCATTTATGCCCAACGGTGATGCAATAGAAATTCTTGAGCATATGAATAATTCTCTTAATGAAAAACCGCTTGTTGCAGTAATTTCTTCCATTGATTCACAGGATTTTGAAGAGCAGATGATCAGTGCAGGAGCTAATTATTATTTCATAAAGCCTGTAACAGCCAGATCGGTTGCAAAGCGTCTGATAAATCTTGCATCATGGAAAAGCGAAAAGAAGAAGAGGGAAGGCTCTTCTCTCAGAGACGGCGATATAGACGTAACAATTTCTGACATTATGAGACAGATTGGTGTACCTGCGCATATAAAGGGTTATCAGTATCTCAGAACTGCCATTAAGCTCTCCGTAAATGACAGTGAAATGCTCGGCTCTGTAACAAAACTTCTTTATCCGACAGTTGCGAAAATGTATAATACAACGGCCTCAAGAGTTGAACGTGCAATCAGACATGCCATTGAGGTGGCTTGGGACAGAGGCGATGTCGATGTCCTTTCATCCTATTTCGGTTATACGATTCAGTCTCAAAGAGGTAAGCCTACAAATTCCGAATTCATCGCAATGATTTCGGATAAGCTCAAGCTGTCACTGAAAACCACTGCATAAATTATTGCTTTTATTCAAAGGAATATTATTGGCATTTTTGTGATAATATTACCTTAAATAAAAACACAGACCTGCTGATTTTTAGTCAGCAGGTCTGTATTTTTATTTAATCGTCAAAATTAAATCCCTCTTCAATGATATAACAGTCTGTAAGCTCATTACACTGTAGATGTCCTATATCATCGTAAATACCATTTGTAAGCTGAAGAAACAAATCACGGTTTCTTGGTGATAAAAGACCGTTTATTTGATATCGTATATCATTCAGCACATCGCAATATGCATACAAAGCATAATTATCAATCCGTTTTGTGAGTATTTTATGATTTTCTTTATTATAATCATAGTTTCCCATAATATAACCTCTTTCATTACATAATTATTAAATACTTGAAATAAGCCTTGTTATGCCGTATAATAGATTTACGGCATAAAGAATTATTTCTTTATGCTTGGTTTAGGGGCTTTGTACCTTGTTTTTTTGTGTGGGGTACAAAGTTCCTTTTATTTTTGCAGACGGTTATAATGCTCAAATACTGTCTCTTATACACATCTCCGAGCCCACGAGACTAAGGCGAATCTCG
>UQVI01000051.1 GCA_900544515.1 uncultured Oscillospiraceae bacterium
TCTACACTCGACTAGTCGTCGGCAGCGTCAGATGTGTATAAGAGACAGGGATTATATGACAGAGAAGATTGACTTGACTTTAATGGCTCCTGTACTTGATGAGCTTGCCAAAGTAAAAGGCTCACTTATAACTATTTTGCAGAAAACACAGGACATTTACGGTTATCTTCCAAAAGAAGCAATTGAGTATATCAGCGAACGAACCGGAATTGCAGAAAGTGAAATTATGGGCGTAGCGACCTTTTACACGCAGTTTCGTTTAGAGCCTGTTGGTAAATACCTGATTATGCTTTGTCAGGGAACTGCCTGCCACGTGAATTCAAGCGAACTGATTTTACAGACCATTCAGGAGGAGCTGGGTATTACAGACGGTGAAACAACTGAGGACGGACTTTTCTCACTGAAATGTGTGGCTTGTCTTGGCTGCTGCTCACTTTCACCTGTTATGATGATTAACGAGGATACATACGGTTCTCTCACTCCCGATAAAACGAAGAAAATCTTAAAAGAGTTAAGGGAGGCTGAGTAATATGAAAATCGTTGTCGGTCAGGGCTCCTGCGGTATTGCAGCAGGTGCGGAAAAGGTAAGGCAGGCACTTTTAAAGGAAAATCTGAACGGTGTCCAGCTTACAATCGCAGGCTGTGTAGGTATGTGCTACCTTGAGCCTATCGTAGATATTTATGAGGATAACGGCGAGTTCAAGCGCCTTGTCCGTGTGAATGAAAAGGATGCAGCAAAAATTGCTGAATATACAAAAACAGGCGATATGAATGCGATTTCGGATTTACTCGTTTCTGATGAGGATAAGGAATTTCTTGAAAAGCAGACACGTATTGCGCTCAGACGCTGCGGTGTTATCAATCCGGAGGAGCTTGAGGATTTTGCGGCTGCTGACGGATATATTGCACTTAAAAAGGCAGTCTGTGATATGACACCTGAGGAGGTTATTGAGGTGATTAAAACCTCAGGCCTTGCAGGACGCGGCGGTGCAGGCTTTCCGACCTGGTTCAAGTGGAATGCGGCAAGACAGTCTGAGGGTGAGGAGAAGTATCTGATCTGTAATGCGGACGAGGGCGATCCCGGCGCATTTATGGACAGAGCGGTTATTGAGTCTGACCCTCATAATCTTATTGAGGGTATGCTCATCGGTGCATATGCAATCGGTGCAAAAAATGCCGTTGTTTATGTAAGAGCTGAGTATCCTCTGGCAATCAAAAGACTTGAAAGAGCAATTGAGCAGGCTACAGCAGCAGGCTATCTCGGTGACAATATTTTCGGCACGGATTTTTCCTGCCATATGTCTATCAAGGCAGGTGCAGGTGCATTTGTATGCGGTGAGGAAACTGCACTTATCGAATCCCTTGAGGGACACAGAGGTATGCCTCGTCTCAAGCCGCCTTTCCCTGCACAGAGCGGTTACTGGAGAAAGCCTTCAAATATCAATAATGTTGAAACCTTTGCCAATGTAAGCTGGATTATCAATAACGGCGGTGAAGCTTTTGCCGCAATGGGTACGGAAGGCTCAAAGGGTACAAAGGTATTTGCCGTTACAGGTAAGGTAAAGCGCAGCGGACTTGTGGAAATCCCTATGGGTAAAACTCTGCGTGACGTTATTTTTGATATCGGCGGCGGTATGAAGGGTGATAAGGAATTCAAGGCTGTTCAAATGGGTGGTCCGTCAGGCGGATGTATTCCTGCAAGCCTGATTGATACGGTTATCGACTATAAAGCACTTGGTGCAACAGGCGCAATTATGGGCTCAGGCGGTATGGTTGTTATGGACGAGAGCACCTGTATGGTGGGTATGGCAAAGTTTTTCCTTGACTTCACGGCTAAGGAGAGCTGCGGCAAATGTGTTCACTGCCGTATCGGTACAACAAGAATGCTGGAGATTTTAACAAGAATTACTGAGGGCAAGGGTCAGGACGGAGATGTTGAACTCCTTGAAGAGCTTTGCTACGGTATCAAGGACGGTGCGCTCTGCGGCTTGGGTCAGACAGCACCAAATCCTGTTTTAACAACAATCAAGTATTTTAAGGACGAGTACATAGCACATATCAAGGACAAAACCTGTCCTGCAGGTGAGTGCTCAAGCCTTATTGAATATTCTATCAATGCTGATGCCTGCAAGGGCTGTACACTCTGTGCGAGAAACTGCCCTGTTGGTGCGATCAGCGGTACAGTCAAGAATCCGCATGTTATTGATACTGACAAATGTATTAAGTGCGGTAAATGTATTCAGTCCTGCAAATTCGATGCAGTGGTAAGAAAGTAAGAGAGGAGCAGATTTATAATTATGGAAATGATTCATCTTACAATTAACGGTCAGAATGTTACTGCTCCTGCCGGCAGTACAATTTTAGAGGCAGCAAGAAAAAACGGAATTTATATTCCCACACTTTGCTATGATGAGGCGGTTGAGGTTTACGGTGCCTGCGGTCTCTGTGTTGTTGAGGCTGAGGGCGTTCCTAAGCTGCTGCGTTCCTGCTCAGCAAAGATTTCTGAGGGAATGGTAATCCATACGGAAAGCGAAAGAGTTGTTAAGTCAAGAAAAATTGCAATGGAGCTTCTGATGTCCGCCCACGACGGCGACTGCATTGCTCCGTGCCAGCTTGCTTGCCCTGCAAATACAGATTGTCAGGGATATGTTGGCCTTATTGCAAACGGAAAATTTGAAGATGCTTTAAAGCTTATTAAAAACACCAATCCTCTGCCTGCGTCTATCGGCAGAGTTTGTCCGCATCCTTGTGAAAAGGCTTGCAGACGCGGTAAGGTTGAAGAGCCGATTAATATTGCACAGCTTAAATTTTTTGCGGCTGACCTTGACTTAAAGGGTGAAAAATATCTGCCTGTGTGTGCAAAGGCAACAGGCAAAAAGGTTGCAATCGTTGGTGGCGGTCCTGCAGGTTTGACTGCGGCATATTATCTCAAAACACTCGGTCACGAGGTTACTGTTTTTGATATGATGGATAAAATGGGCGGTATGCTCAGATACGGTATTCCGCAGTACCGTCTGCCGAAGGAACTGCTTGACAGTGAGATTGCACTCATTGAAAAGCTTGGCGTGCGCCTTGTGAACAATGTGAAATTCGGCAAGGATATCACGCTCGATATGCTAAAGTCCGTAAATGACGCTGTTATACTTGCACCCGGTGCCTGGAAGTCAAGTCCTATGCGTGTAAAGGGTGAGGATATCAATGGTGTATACGGCGGTATAGATTTCCTCAGAAGTGTTATTCAGGGAAATCCTGTGCCAATCGGTGAAAAGGTGGCTGTCTGCGGTGGCGGTAATACCGCTATGGATGCCTGCCGTACAGCCGTTCGTCTCGGTGCAAAGGAAGTTTATGTTATCTACCGCAGAACGGAAAAGGAAATGCCTGCGGAGGAAATTGAGATTAAGGAGTCAAAGGAAGAGGGCGTTATTTATAAATTCCTCACAAATCCTGTTGAAATCCATGAAGAAAACGGTAAGGTCTGCGGTATGACGCTTCAGCTCATGGAGCTCGGCGAGCCTGACGCATCAGGAAGAAGAAAGCCTGTTGCCATTGACGGCAAGACTGAATACCTTCCGCTTGACAGTGTGATTATGGCTATCGGTCAGAAGCTTGACCCAACAGATTTCAGTGTTGTTGAGCTGACTGACAGAGGTACAATCCTTGCAGATGAAGATGATTTTAAAACAAATATTGACGGCGTGTTTGCAATTGGTGATGCTACCAACAAAGGTGCGTCAATTGCGATTGCAGCAATCGGCGAGGCTGACCGCTGCGTTAAGTCTGTTGATGCTTATCTTAAGGGCGAGGAGCTTGATTTCACACCGAAATACATCAGCAAGCGTGAAGATGAAAGAATAGACGTATCAGGCAAGGAGACTAAGCCAAGAGTGGTTGCGGATGTGCTTGATGCCGATGTAAGAAAAAATAATTTTGATGAGGTTTCACTGGGACTTACAGTTGAACAGGCTAAGAAGGAGGCAGAACGCTGTCTTGAATGCGGCTGCCGTGAGTATTTCAAATGTAAGCTTCTGCAGGTTGCTCAGAGATATGATATTCATCCTGAACGCTTTGCAGGCGAGATGCCGCAGAAGTATACACGTGATGAAAACGCATTCATTGAGCGTAACACAGCTAAGTGTATTCTTTGCGGACTTTGTGTTCGTTCCTGTAAAGAGGTAATGGACATCAGTGCAATTGGTCTCTTGGGACGCGGTTTCAAAACAAGCGTGTCCCCTGCATTTGCTTTGCCGCTCGATCAGACAAAGTGTACGAACTGCGGTCTTTGTGTTAAGCTCTGTCCTACAGGCGCACTGACTGAAAAATCCTCACTGAATAAGCAGGTTCCGCTTAAGGAGCAGTATTCCATTGAAACAGTAAACGTTGACGGAAAGGCTTGTGAGCTGCTTGTTTCACGTTATAACGGTGAGGTTATCAGAGCTGTGCCTAATAATGATAATGCAAGAACATGCAATCTTTCCCGTGAAGATTTAATTCGTTTGGTTAAAAAGGATTAACCCCCATAGGGGCTTGTAAGGATACAGTTATTGCACTATAATCTTTACAGCTTTTGAGATTGGGAGTTTTGAAATTGGGAGGACGAAATGGACGAATTTAAGGTAATTGAAATTAAGAAAAGTGTTTTTGAAAATAATGATAAAGAGGCGGACCGCTTACGAGCTGAGCTTAAAAAGGAAAAAACTTTCCTTTTGAATCTTATGTCCTCACCGGGCAGTGGAAAGACTACAACCCTTAAAGCCACCATTTCACGCCTTAAGGACGAAATGAATATCGGTGTTATGGAGGCTGATATTGACAGTGACGTGGATGCAAAAACGATTGCCGATACAGGTGTAAGGTCAATACAGCTGCATACTGGCGGTATGTGTCATCTTGACGCAGGTATGACCGAGCAGGGTATCAGGGAGTTTGGTACAGATGATATGGACCTTGTTGTGCTGGAGAATGTGGGCAATCTTGTCTGCCCTGCCGAGTTTGATACCGGTGCAAGCAAAAATGCAATGATTCTGTCCGTGCCTGAGGGTGATGATAAGCCGCTTAAATATCCGCTTATGTTCACGGTTTCGGATGTTGTTCTTATCAATAAGATTGATACAAAGGCAGTGTTTGATTTTGATGATGATGCGGTTGTTCAGCGTATTCATAAGCTGAATCCGAATGCTGAAATTTTCTTTATCTCTGCAAAAACAGGCGTGGGCGTGGATGCCTGGTGCAACTGGCTGAGAAAAGAAGTCAAAGAGTGGAAACAATAATGCATGAGCTTGGAGTTGTTCTTGAAATCTTTGATCTGATTGAAGAGATTATGAAAGAACAGAATTTGAAAAAAGTATCGTCCATTACAGTTGAGGTTGGTGAGCTTTCAGGTATTCTTCCTGATTATTTCAAGGAATGCTGGAATGCTGCAAGACTCGGCGGCACTTTTGATAAAACGGAGCTCAATCTCATCAGTATTCCGGCTATGGCAAGATGTGTCTGCGGTAAGGAATATGAGATGACGGCAAACAGCCGGATATGCCCAAAGTGCCATAAGACGGATTATGAAATTATCAAAGGCAGAGAATTTATGGTGCTTTCCATTGAGGCCTGCTGAAATTTGTATAATAGAAAATATAAGACATCTTTCGTAAAAAGGTGTCTCAGATTATATTAAGCAAAAGAAAAGAACTCGGTAGTCACCGAGTTCTTTATTTATTATGATAAAGGTGTTTTAGTCTCCGTATAATTTATAACTTTTCTTCCAGAATCCAAAGATGGACATCCTTGCCTTTCTTTGCCTTCATAATTGTACTAAGATAAACATCAAAGGTGTATGATTCATCATCTATGCTGTCAAGCATTACAAACTTACTCTTGTCAGCAATCTGAATGCTGCAGGATGCAATATCATCGGAATCAACCCTGATTATATCATCATACTCAGGATTTTCATCAGCATCAAAGGTATCATTGTTTTTCAGAATTTTAAATATTTTTATTTCTTCCGTATCCTTTAACTTCTCTAAAACAGAAATACAGAAAAGGTCAAATTCCGTATTGCCCCAAGTGTAGAATTCCCTTACATCCATCATAAATACCAAATAGTTGATTTTATGATACAGACAGAATTTCTCCTTATCCGATAATGTTGTTGAATTTGTATTTGCAAAAAAACTGCATTTTGACATAATAAACACCTCTAAACAGCCGCAGGCATTATGTATTAAAAGACTATATCCAACCTGCGTTTTATAAATTAAAGTTCTGAAACACTGTAGTTATAAATGCGTATTTACAGTATTTTGGAAAGATTATATTTATACTGCAGACATAGTATATCATTATTGAAATTTTTAGTCAATATTTATGATGTTCTATTGCGGCTAAATATAATTTAATATTATTCAAACAAGTAAACTCTTGTTTCATATGGTCTTGTTTTAAATCCGTTACCCTGAACAGTGGTATTATCGTAATTGCAAAGGATTGCCTTTCCCTTTGTTAAATCAAATCCATTCGGAGCCTCAAAGGCAACATTGTCCTCAGTAAAGGAATTGATAACAAGAAGGCGCTTGCCCTTGTAATTTCTTTCATATACATAGAGCTTGGATGAATTTTTGTAATGCTCCTTATAGTCACCATAAATTGCCACATCATTTTCTTTTTTAAACTTAATGAGCTTTTTATAATGATTGAAAATGGAGTTCGGATTCTCCATTTCTTTTTTGGCATTAATTTCAGGATAATTTACATTAACAGGGAACCATGGCGTGCCTGTAGTAAAGCCTGCGTTTTCACCGTCATCCCATTGAACCGGAGTTCTGGAATTATCGCGTGTGGATTTTACAGCCCACTCCCAGCATCTTTCTTCCCTGAGATGAACTTTGTTTCTTGCCACATTATAATTGTTTTTTACGAAACAGTCAACATATTCATCAAGGCTGTCAAGCTTTGTGTTGAGCATACCGATTTCCTGTCCTTGATAAATGAACGGTGTACCCTGCTGGAGCATATACATATTCGCCAGCATTTTTCCGGATTCCGTTCTGTACTTTTCACTGCCGTAGCGTGAAATGATACGCGGATGATCATGGTTTTCAATATAAAGCGTATTCCATGCTCTGCCATTGAGCTTTTCCTGCCAGCTTGAGAATGCACGCTTCATTTTTCTCAAATCAAACTTGGTCTGAATGTAATCCACCATAAAGCAGTCAGCCTCAATATGCTGAAAATGGAACATCAGGTCAAGCTCCTTGTGGCTCTCGTCAATGTATTTAAGTGCATTTGACGGTGTCATCATCGGTGCTTCGCCGACTGTGAAGCAGTCATATTGCTCTGTTACTTCGCGGTATTCCTGAAGATATTTGTGAATGTTCGGACCGTCCATATAATGCTCAATTCCGCAGGCAGCAGGAATCGGGAAACCGTTTGGCAAGCCCTTGCGTTTTGATATAAATGTTATAACGTCTTCTCTGAATCCATCAACACCCATATCAAGCCAGAACTTCATTATCGCCTTAACCTCTTCACGTACTTTAGGATTGTCGTGATTAAGGTCAGGCTGCTTTTTTGCAAACACGTGGAGATAATATTCATCAAGCTTTTTATTATATTCCCATGCACCGCCTTCAAAGCAAGAAAGCCAGTTGTTAGGAGGGCGTTTTCCTTTTCCTTTTCGCCATATGTAATAATCGTGGTAAGGTGAATTTTTATCCTGTGAGTCAATGAACCATTGGTGCTCATCTGATGTGTGATTGACAACAAGGTCCATAATAACCTTGATGCCCCTCTTATGTGCCTCATCAAGAACCTTTTTGAATAAGTCAAGATCTCCATAGTCCTCGTGGATATTGCGATAATCAGCAATATCATAACCAAAATCAGCATTTGGTGATGGATAAAGAGGCGAGAACCAAATACAGTTGATGCCCAGCTCCTCAAGATAATCCATCTTGCTGAGAACACCCTCAAGGTCACCGATGCCGTCACCATTTCCGTCACAGAACGAACGCGGCCAAATCTGGTAAACGACTAATTCCTTGTACCAATCTTTCATAGTAAAATCTCCTTACCTTAATAATATAGTAGCTTATTTATTACATCGTAACAGAAAAATTATTTATTTACAAGAAATATTCATAAAATGCACCAATATTCACGTTTTTGTTGATTAATTATTAGTATAGTTTGATGAACTGAAGAACAACAGCCTGAGGATGCAAAAAATCGATATATCTGCTTATGTATATACAGAAGGGCATTAAAGAATTATGAGGTATAAATTCAGATACTTAAATGGTATGTTTAAAACAGGAGCAGCAATTGGAAACCGCGTATTACCATTTATTATGGTGAGATAGAGCGTGTTAATGTTAATTATACAGATTTGCATTTTACAAAGTATCGTTTTTCACAGGTTGTGCCTGCAGGAGACGAGGCATACAATGTTTTAAGTACATTCCTGCAAATCCGTAGGGGACGATTCCATATCGTCCCACAATATAAAAGCATTTGGGTGGATATTGAATCCGCCCTTACGATTATTCCGTTTAATAAAAAACCGCGAACATTTTGTTCGTGGTTTACTTCGTTATGGACCCTCAGTTTAGCACTCTGCTGCTATGATATAATGCCTCTTCTTTTTGCCTCAGCGAGCAGCTTTGGCTGTATTAAAGGATATGTCCAGTTATTAGGTAAAGTATCGGTAATGATGATTTTTTCAATTTCGCTGTGCAGTGCCTTTTCAAAGGAATGGATTTCTGCAAAGTAAAGCATACCGAATGTTTCCTTGCCGTCAAAATTGTCTTTGTCGGTTACGGAATAAATACAGATGGGCTTGATTGCGAAGTCAAGTGCGCCTGTTTCTTCATATAATTCCCTTTTTGCGGTATCAAGTATATCTTCTTCAGGCTCTCTGTGTCCTCCCGGTACTTCAAGTGTATTCCTGTCTTTATGCTTGCAGAACACCCATTTGCCGTTTGATTTTGATATGATAACGGCAAATTTTAACAATGCATCATCAATACTTTCATAAAACTTAATTTCAGTCATATTTTATTTATTCTCCTGAACTTCAATAAGGAATATTTTATTCTCAAATTTTCCGTTCTTTTTTGCCTTTCGCATTTTAATATCCATAACCTCATTAAGTGAACTGTCATTAGCAGTTGATAAAGCGTCAATTACTTCCAAAATATCTGCAAGCTCAGCAATATCGTTGCTTTCAAGAAATTCATCAACCTCTTCCTGCAATTTTGCCTTGAGCTCACAGAAATATTTTTCATTGTTCAATGTTTTTGTTATGGGTGTTTCATTATTATTTCTGATGATTTCAGGGATATTGTCACGCACTAATTTGTTATAAACTCTTTTCATATGTACCTCAGTATTTTTTTATTTCAGCTACGAATCTATCCTTTTTTGTTTTTCTCAGCTGTGCAATGAACACAAAGCGTCCGAAACCGCGAACGGATATAATATCATTTTCCTTTGTCTGATAGGATGTGTTTTCCGTGATTTTGCTGTTTACAAATACTTTGCCTGTAGCAAACAGCTTTGACGCCTCGCTGCGTGACAGCTTGTATACGGCACTGATCAGTACATCAAGCCGAAGGGAAGAAACCACAAGCTCGGTCGGTTCAGGCTCCCTGATTATATTATCGGGCAGGTTATCTATCTGCGTTACTTTTATATTTGTATGTTTAATACATGTGAGATTATCTTTAATATATGGTGCAATTTGTGAGAGGCATATAAGATACCCGCAATTATCAGCTACAATAATATCACCGAGCATTTCTCTTTTTATACCCAGATTCATGAGAGCACCCAGAAAATCACGGTGTATAAGTGTGTCTGAAAACTTCTGCAGTACTGGAGACAGCACAAGATATGCTATCGGGAAATCTCTGTATTCTATATTTTCTCCAAAACCTGCGACAACACGTTCTGCCTGAGAATATCCGCCGTAAACAGTGCAGGGCAGATATGAGGCTGAAAGGATACTGTGTTCCTCAAGATTTAAAAATTCAGTAAATACATTATATGATTTTTCATATGCCCGGTTATAGAGTTCATTAAATCGTTTTTCATTCATAATATATACCAAAAAAGGCAGTCAAACGACTGCCTTTAATATTAAAATATTCAATTATTTTGCAGTAGCGTTTACTGTTTCTTTCAAGTATTCTGCTGAAGCAGGATAATGAACATCATATGTAACAAGAAGGTTAGCTGATTTATCCTTAAGTACAGTAACATTAGCGTGATTTACAGAGATATGAGCTTCCATATGATAATCAGCTGTTGTAATGAGACCTGATGCTGTGTCAATTGTAACTGTTGCATAACCACCCTTATAATTTACAAGACAGTTTTCAGCAGTTGTACCTGATTCCCACTTGAGAAGATCAATAGAGTCAACAACTGAGTCGATAGCACCGAGTGAGTTGAACATATGACCTTGAGCATCCATACCCTTATGAGACATATTAACCTCTTTAGGCTGAATCTGAAGTGTGATTGTTCCGTCACCGTTATCCTTAACATTTGTTGCAATAACATCTTCCGGAACAAGGAGACATGTCTGCAGGCTCTGACCGGTTTCGTCTGTATCATCAGCAGGATTACGGTTTGCTGATGGTGAAAGAGCAGTACAGCCTTTTGTGAAAAGACCGCCTACGATACCAGGAACAAGACTGTTGATTGTAGCGTTTTCTTTGCCTTCAATCATAATGTTTGATACCTGAAGATTTTCCTCACCAAGCATAGAATACCATGTTACAGTTTCACCGCTGTCGAGAACATAATCTTTTGTCTGAGCCTTTGTCTTATTATATGCTTCGGCATAGTATTTAACAACATCTTCATCATTGGTAAAGCTCACTCCGCCGTAGGTGCCCTCTGCAAACTCATCAATAACTGAGGTATCAGTTTCATCTGTTGTATTGGCATCAACAGCAACAGGAACAGCTTTTGTAGCGATTACAACAACATTTGCAATAAGAACAACAGCAAGGACAACAGCTAAAACTGCATTTAACTTGCTAAGTTTAGATTTCTGTTTCATAAAAATTCCCCTTTTACAGTATATTACCCTCTTATAATATACTAAAATTAAAAATATTTCAATATATTTTTTATTTTTATTACATTGTATGCACTGTCTCTTATACACATCTGACGCTGCCGACGACTAGTCGAGTGTAGAT
>UQVI01000052.1 GCA_900544515.1 uncultured Oscillospiraceae bacterium
TATAGCTGAAAAGATAATGATTTTAAGCAACACTTCGTTATCGCGCCTCAGCTTTTATATGATACAGTCTTTTTTGCGTTCAATAGAGTGGAGTGAAATATGATACAGTTAAATCATTGATAAGCTATAGGAAGCGATGCTGCGGTTAGAGTCGTTCAAAATCCTGCTCTATTTCATTCAGTACAAATTATGGAATAGGCTTTCAGGTACAAAGGTATGCGTTTGTATTGACAATCTTATTATTGAAAGGTATAATTGCTTATGACACCCTGTGTCATAAGTTTGTGGAGGTATGACTTTGGTCGAAAAAGATACGTTAAAAAACATAAGAAATAAAAATCTGTCCGATATTTTACAGGTCCTTCGTGTTAAAGGTGCCTGCAGCTTAGCAGAAATTACAGAGAATACGGACGGTGGTCTTACCACAGTAAAGAAATGTGTTTTTCAGGCAATGGATTACGGAATGATTGTTGAGGGGGATATTGCAGATTCCACCGGCGGACGAAAAGCAAAGCAGTATCTTATAAATGAAAAATATCAATATTTATTATTTCTTATAATAGATAATAATCATTTGATTTTTAAAATTCACAATTTTAAATTTGAGTGTATTGAGAGTTATTCCGTCCGTTTTAATATGAATGATTTTTTTGAAGTCGTTTGTAGAAATATAGATGAAATCGTAAAAAAATATGATTTAGGAACGATTTGTTTATCTGTGCCGTGTGTGGTAAAGGACGGAGTTATTCTGGATTGGTATTATAATCCGAATCTGAATGGATTTGACTTAAAAGCTGCTCTTGAAAGCAGATATAAATTAAATACGATGATTCAGAATGATATGAAGTTGACAGTTATCGGCGAAAGCACAGAAACCAGGCAGAATGCAAAAAACATTGTGACTATGCAGTTTGGTCATAATGGTATTGGCGTTGGTGAAATGGCTAACGGACATTTGCTTGAAGGATATGCAGGCTTTGCAGGTGAGGTTGGTTTTATAAATGATTTGCGAAAAAACATCATGAGTATTTCCTATCCTGCAAAGATTGTGCGCAATGCGATTGTGTTTTTAAATCCTGAGGTGATTGTGTTTTACAAATCCGACAGGCAAAATCAATTTAAGGAAATATTTGATAGAGCAGTCGCTGGTTTGCCCTATTATGCCGTGCCCAGATTTGAGGTGTCAAATGATTATGATAACAGCATAATATTAGGTTTGATATCATTAATAAACAAATATGGTTTTTTCAAGAAAGCGGAGGAGAGCAATTGAAAACTTTTCCGTGAGAAAAAAGAAATGAGAGCGATTAAAAAGATAAATACTCTGGCAGAAAGTCAGAAAGGGGTATAATGTTATAATTATGAAAAAAGCTATGATGATTATTCTTTGTATTTTATTAGTAATTGGAGTTGCAGCTGCCGGTTTTGTTGGCTATGAGTATAAAAACTTAATTGGCGAAACAGAAATTGAAACCTTTGAAACAGAAAATTCTACATTCAAGGTTGCCGTTATTTCGGATACACAGCTACCTCCTACAGAAGAGGATCTAAAAAATGATGATACATATCTGCAGAATCTGAAAAAGGCATTAACTGTGATTAAAAATAATGGTGTGGATATGATTCTGTTTCCGGGTGATATAGGTGATCTTGGTACACGTTTTGCATTTCAGACTTATGTTGATGCCATTGATGAGGTGTTCGGTGACGATAAGCCGATTATTCAGACAATAATGGGTAATCACGATTACTGGAACAAAAATGCTTTTGCGGCTATTAATCATATTAAAGCCTTCGAGGATATTACAGGGCAGTCACCATGGACACATTATGTTGTAAACGGTTATCATTTTATTGGTGCATCACCGAATTATGGCAGTATGACAAGTGCATATGGTATAACTGCCAGATGGCTTGATAAAGAGCTAAAAAAAGCAAGTGCCGATTCAGAGGGAAAGCCGATTATCGTTATGACGCATAATCAGCCGAAGAATACAAGCTACGGCAGTGAGGATTGGGGAGACAAAACGCTTAACGATGTTTTATCAAAATATCCGAATGTAATCAATTTCAGCGGTCACGTGCACTATTCACTTCTTGACGAACGTTCAATATGGCAGGGAGAATATACGGTTATCAATACGCAGTCCCTTTCCTATACAGAGCTTGAACAGGGGAAAGAAAACGGAACAGTCCCTCCAAATGCCGATGCTACCCCTATGGGATATATTATGGAGTTTTCTGACAAATCTATTGATATCCATAGGGTGAATTTTGCAGACGGCAATATGGGATATGAAGAAAAAACGGATATGCTCTGGAGCTTTTCTCTTCCATATGAAAACGACGGCAAATATGCTTTTGATTCGAGAAAGGCAGAGAATCAGGCACCTGATATCAGTAATACAGAAGGAACTGTA
Organism: uncultured Oscillospiraceae bacterium; assembly: GCA_900544515.1. Taxonomy (GTDB): domain Bacteria; phylum Bacillota; class Clostridia; order Oscillospirales; family Acutalibacteraceae; genus Eubacterium_R. Next base: position 2,421 of record UQVI01000052.1, read on the forward strand.
ACGTCAAATGAAGATAAAGTTATTTTATCCTTTGCAGCAGGTACTGATGATGATTTTGTTCATTCCTATAAGGTTGTGATTGATGATCGTGAGACAAAATATTTCTTCAGCGATTTTTATAGTGGAATTGATAATATGAAAAATACAGTAGAGTTTGAGCTTGAGGATGACGGTAAGACTCATAACTACAAAATTTATGCAGTTGACAGCTGGGGCGAGGAAAGCAAAAGCTGTGTAACAATTGGTGAATGAGAGGAAACTTATGAATCTATCATTTAAACTTAAATATGAGGCAGATGGGAAACAGTTTACGGCAAACTCTGTTTGCACTGATCATTTTTCACTGAAGGTTGATAATGCTGACAATAAACTGAATGTAACAATCAAACCGAAAACAGATATTACAATAACAGAATTCACTGTTAAATATCCCTATCATTTTAAGGCTGATGACAGGATTTTTGTGAATGGCTATCAGAGCTGGACAGACAGCTTTGAATATACAATTGACGGACAGATGCAGGAGCTTTCAAAGCTGACTGAATTTTTAGTAACAAAATCACCGCTTAAGCATGTCGGCTTCAGCAAATCAGGTGATAATCTTTTTCATAGATTCCCAAGACAAAGCGGAATTTTTTACGGCTGGTCATATTCTTATGTAAGAAACGGAAACAAGGTTGATATTTTCGGCTCTTTGGATGAAAGATGCGGATATACAATCATCACCTTTGATACGAAAAAAGATTGTGTATTTATCAGCAAGGATTTAGAGGGTGTAACCTTTAATGATGAAAGCCCACTGTTGTCATTTATATTTGTAAGTAATGAATATGATAAGGCATTTGATTTATATTTTGAACAAATGAATATCAGATGTCTTGAAAACAGGCGAAGAACAGGTTATACTACTTGGTATAACTACTATGGCAATATAAATGAAAAGGTTGTTTTGCGTGACTTAAACAGCATTTCAAAGCTTGATACAAAGATTGACTGCTTTCAGATTGATGACGGCTATCAGAATGCAATCGGCGACTGGCTTGATACTGACAAAAAGAAATTCCCCAATGGTATGAAAAGCATCGCAGACAGTATTCATAAAAGCGATATGCTTGCAGGCATATGGCTTGCGCCCTTTGCAGGAACGAAATCATCAAAGCTTTATCAGGTGCATAAGGATTGGTTTATTAAGGATAAAAATGGTAAGCCCTATAAAACAGGTCACAACTGGGGTGGATTTTACTCGCTTGATATTTATAATCCTGATGTTCGTGCATATCTGAAACACGTGTTTGATGTTGTGCTGAATGATTGGGGATATGATTTGGTAAAGCTGGATTTCCTCTATGGTGCCTGCGTTCTTCCTATGCACAATAAATCACGTGGTGAAATTATGTGCGATGCCATGGATTTGCTCCGTGAATGCTGTGGCGATAAGCTGATTTTAGGCTGTGGTGTTCCGTTAATGCCTGCATTTGGAAAAGTGGATTACTGCCGGATAGGCTCAGACATTTCACTTGGCTGGAAACCGAGAAAGCACGCAATCCGAGAAGAGGTTTCTACTGTGCATGCAGTCTGCAATACCATATTCAGACGTCATCTTGATGGCAGAGTATGGATGAATGATCCTGATGTATTCCTGCTTCGTGATAAGAATGTTAAAACGTATTTTGAGCAGAGAAAACTGCTTGCAAGAATCAATTCTGTATTCGGCAGTTTGTTGTTTATTTCAGACAATATTGATGAATATAACAGTGCTCAGTTTGAAGTATTACATGAGACATTTGCACAAAAGAATATTAAAATTCGACGTGCTGAGTTTGTTCAAAAGAATATTATAGAAGCAGAATATACTGAAAACGGAATGGCTTACAAACTGAAATTCAATGTAATGACAGGAGAGCTTTATTCCTGAATGAAAGGAGAGCCATATGAAAAAGGTTTTTGTAGTATCAAAAACGCATCTTGATTTAGGCTTTACGGATTATGCTGAGAATATAAGGCAGAAATATCTTGAATCCTTTATACCTGATGCAATCAGTCTTGCTGAGCGTGTGAATACATCGGATAAAAAATATTTTGTGTGGACAACAGGTTCGTGGCTTTTAAAGGAAATGCTGAATCATACAGACAGTGTGCAAAAAGAAAAGCTTATCAATGCAATGAAAAACGGAAATATTGCCCCCCATGCAATGCCTTTTACAACACATTCGGAATTGCTTGATTATGACACTTTTGATTACGGACTGTCCATAGTTGATGAGCTCGATAAAATCAGGGGCAGAAAAACAGTTGCTGCTAAAATGACTGATGTTCCCGGTCATACGAAGGGAATTGTCAGGCTGCTTGCTAATCATGGAATCAAGCTTTTGCATATAGGCGTTAACGGCGTTTCTGCTGTGCCTGAGGTTCCTGAATGCTTTTTGTGGAAAGATGGTGATTCTGAGGTCATTGTCATATATTCAGGTGACTATGGCGGAGCATTCAAAAGTGATTTTATGGATGAAGTGCTTTATTTCGACCATACGCTTGATAATCACGGTGCACCGTCACCGCAAAAGGTTGTGGATAAGTTTCATAAAATTCAGGCACAATTTCCTGATTATGAAATAACGGCAGGCACTATGGATGATTTTGCCGATGCTATTTGGCAGCACAAAAATGAACTCCCTGTTTTTGAAGGCGAAATCGGTGATACGTGGATTCACGGCGCGGCAACAGATCCATATAAAGCTGCATCCCTTCGTGAGCTTATGCGTTTAAAGCGTGCGTGGCTCAGTGAAGGCAGTATGGAAAAAGGCGGCAAGGAATATAATGCATTTTCCGATGCGCTTTTGTGTATTGCAGAGCATACCTGCGGTATGGATACAAAGACTTATTTTGCCGATTATGAAAATTACCTTAAATCCGATTTCCAAAGAGCAAGAAAAAGGGATAAAATTATTATTAAGCATCCATTTTGGGATTATCCTTATAATATACTTAATATTATTAATAAAATCAGATTTAAAAGCTCATACAGTATTATTGAAAAAAGCTGGGCAGAGCAGCGAACATATATTGAAAAAGCGGTTGATACTCTGTCAGAAAAACATAAGCAGCAGGCAAGGTCTGCACTGAAAAGATTGATGCCTGCAAGTCTTGCCGACGTATCGGAATATCAGCCATACACTGAGCCATTAAAGTTTTCCGATTTTGAATTTGAACTGAATGAATTCGGAGGAATAGGCAATTTTAACTATAAGGGCAATGAAATCATCAAGAAAAACAATCGTGCTTTGCTTGAATATCGTGTATACACAAGCCGTGATTATGATTATTGGTTTAAGTACTATGCGCGCAACATGGATGAAAATGCTTTGTGGGGATATCCGGATTTCGGCAGACCGCTTTTAAAATATGCTGATGGCAAATACCCTGAGGGTAGCTTTTATTACAAAATGAAAAGTGCCTATGTCAGCGAAGAAGATACACAGATAAAAGTTTTTGTAAATCTGAAATGCAACAGTGAAATTTGTGAAAATGCGGGTGCACCACGAGATGTTCAGATTGCTTACACATTAAATAGTAACGGACTCAAATTTGATGTCTTATGGTGCGGTAAGGATGCAAACCGATTGACAGAAGCCCTTTTCCTGCATCTGTATCCGAATGCCGGTGATTTTAAGCTGGTAAAGGTCGGCAGTCCGATTGATTATAAAAGCACTGCCTCAATGGGCGGAAGAAATCTTCATGCAGTTGAAAAGTGCATCATGAAAAAAGATTTCGGCAATTTTGATTTTATCAATTATCATTCACCGCTTATATCAATAGGCAAGGGTAAAATACTTGAATATGATAATAAAATCGAAGATATTGAAACAGACGGAATTTCTTATGTACTTTATAACAATGTATGGGGGACAAATTTTCCGTTATGGTATGAGGATAATGCACTGTTCTCATTTGAAATAAGAAAAAACAGGGGGTAAAACATGAACTACAAAATACACAGAAATCTGCATACGGATTTCAGCATTTATGAAGAGAATAAGCTTGATGCAAGGAGTTATTTTATTCCTTTTTCATCAGTGAAAACGCTTGCAAAGACAGACTATAAAAACGAACGCTATAACTCAGACCGTGTAACAATGCTCAGCGGAGAATGGGACTTTGCCTATTATGAAAAATTAAGCTATGTTCCTGAAGTGTTTGATACTGAGATTGCAGGTTTTGATAAGGTAACGGTGCCCTGCACATGGCAGAGAACAGGCTATGATCAGATAGCCTATATCAATACACGCTATCCTTTCCCTAAAAAGCCGCCGCATATTCCTGCCGATGTGGCTGTCGGTATTTACAGAAAATCTGTTGATATTAAAAATGCAGATAAGCGCCGCACTCTTTCCTTTTTAGGCGTTGCAGGTGCACTTGCTGTTTATGTAAACAGTGAATATGCAGGATACAGCGAGGGTTCACACAATACTGCTGAGTTTGATATAACAAAGCTGCTGCATAACGGAACAAATGAAATTGTTGCTGTTGTATATAAATGGAGCAACGGTTCGTATCTTGAGTGTCAGGATATGTTCAGGGAAAACGGTATTTTCCGTGATGTGTTTATTACTGCGTTTGAAAGCAGCTATATTAATGATTTTACCTTGCGTTCATCAAAGAACAGCGACGGCACATATAATCTTGATATTTCTGTTGAGGGCTGTTTTGAAAAGAACACAAGAATTGAACTGAAATCAGCAGAAAATGAACCTGTCATTCGTGCTGAGCTTCTGCCTGAAAAGGGTGTAAGTCTTTCCAATCTTGCAGTGGATGAATGGACTGCAGAAATACCGAAGCTCTATGAGCTCTCAATCGTTCTGTACAAGGACGATAAAGAGGTTGAGGCTATCCGCACATACTACGGCTTTAAAGATGTTGAAATCAAGGGCGAGGTATTTCGTTTCAATGGCAAAGCAATCAAGTTCAAGGGTGTAAATCACCACGATACCCATATGATAAAGGGCTACGCTATGAGCCTGGAGGATATGGAGTTTGATATTCAGTTGATGAAGAAATATAACTGCAATGCGGTTAGAACCTCCCACTATCCTCCTGACCCGGCATTTTTAACTATGTGTGATATGTATGGTCTCTATGTTGTAGATGAGGCTGATATTGAAACACACGGATTTTACGCAATTCCGCACAGCACATATAATCCGAACAGATTAAGCAATGACACAAGCTGGGCAACACATTATCTTGACAGAGTTAAGAGAATGTACGGCAGAGATAAGAATCATCCGAGTATCACGATGTGGAGTCTCGGCAACGAGTCAGGCGGTTACAAGTGTCAGGATTTTTGTTATGAATATTTGAAGAATGCCAATCCGGAAATTCCTGTTCACTATGAGGGTGCAATCCGCAGCAAGCGTTGGGCATATGATGTTGTGTCAAGAATGTACGGTACACCTGATTTGATGAGAAAAATTCTGAAAGGTACTGCAGGTGACAAGTATAAAGGAAAGCCGTTCTTCCAGTGTGAATATGCACACGCTATGGGTAATGGTCCCGGCGGACTTGAGGAATATATGCAGTTGTTCTATTCCTCTGACCAGTTTATGGGCGGATGTATCTGGGAATGGGCAGACCATAGTGTTTATGATGAAAATGCTAAGTACAAGTGGACCTACGGCGGTGACCACAACGAGCCTATCCACGACGGCAATTTCTGTGTGGATGGTCTTTTCTATCCTGACCGCCAACCGTCGAGCGGTGCACTGGAAATGAAGGTGTGCTACAGACCGATAAGGGCAAAGCTTTTAACCGGTAATCTCTTTGAGCTCTGGAATACACAAAGCTTTAAGGACAGTGCGGATATTAAAATTGATTTTGATGTTCTTGTTGATGGAGAAAGCAAGGAGGTTGGCACGATTACAAGTGTTATTCCTGCACAGGGCAAGAAGAAGGTTCAGATTCATTCAAGACATTTCAGTCAGACAGATAAGGATGTTTTTGTAAACTTTATCTATACGGATAAAAACAGCGGTGACGAGATTGCGGTGGAGCAGGTTATCGTTTCACAGACGGAGCTGAAAAGGGCAGACAATCAGACAAAGTCAGCTGATATATCCGTTAAGGATAATATGATAAATGTCAGCTTTGATAACGGCAGTGCAATGTTTGATAAGGACAAGGGCCTTATCAGCTATATAAAAAATAATGTTCAATATCTTAAATCAAATCCGATTGATAAAGCAAACGGCTTTGTTCCGCATATCTACAGGGGCAGGCTGGATAATGACCAGTATATGGTAATATTCTGGAAGATAATCGGTCTTGATTGCTCACATGCAAAGCTTGTTTCCTGTGAGGTTAAGAGCAAGGGTAATATTAAATATGTCAGCACCGTGTATGATTTTGTAACAAGAGGCGTATTTATTCTTGCAAGGGCAACTGTTGATTATATATTTGATAAAAATGGGAAGATGACAATCAGCACCTCTCTAAAAAAGGTTTGTCCGCTCACAGACCAGCTTCCTCGCTTTGGTGTCCATGTAGAGCTGAAGAGTGAATTCGAAAAGGTGAAGTACTACGGCAGAGGATCTGCTGAAAACTATTCGGATTTCAAAGAGCATTCACCAATCGGTGTGTATGAAACTACTGTTTCTGATATGGCTCACAAGTATATCAAGCCTCAGGATTCGGGCAACAGAGGTGATGTTCGTTATGGTATGCTTACAGATGATAAGGGTATGGGATTAAAGTTTACCGCACTTTACAACTATATCAATTTCAATGCAAATCACTTTACACTTGAGCAACTTTCAAAAGCAAAGCACATTGAGGATTTACCTGATGCCGACACCACCTTTGTTGCAATAGACGGCTTTGTAAGGGGAACAGGTTCAGGCAGCTGCGGTCCTATTCCAAGCAAAGAGCATATGATTGATTTCGGATATTTCAAGCCGCTCAATTTCTCATTTGAGGTTGAAGCTGTTGAACAGAGTAAATAAGGAGACAATATAAAAAAGAAAATTGCGATTATTGCAAATGTTGTTTTTATGATGATCAGTGTATGCTGCGGTATGATTGCAGTGATAGATATGATTCATAATATTCTTTCATCCTGTGATAAAGCAAATCTCTGTGCAGTATTATTAACAGGTATTCCGACAGGCGTCGCTCTGGCATTACTGATGACATCCGCACTTCAATCAGCAATAGGTCTAAGCGGAATTTTCATTGTGTTTGGTGCGATTGCATTTGTTATCGGAATAGTGAACTTATTACTGGAAAAAGCAGGTTAAATAAACCAATAAAAAATTTAAAACACCGCATAAACATCAAGTTTATGCGGTGTTTGTGTTTTATCTGTTAAGCCTGTTATTGAATTACGACTGTTACCACTGATTTTGCAGGAACAGAGATATTTGCCTCTTCAGCTTTTCCTGATGCGGTTTGCTCAAGATTGTATTTCTCATTTGTGGTATAAACTGCATAATCATTGCTGCACTGAAGTGTTGTGCTTTCGTCCTTGTCTGTATCGTTTACATAAACAATAATTGTGCTGTTATCCGGATTCACAAATGCACAGCTTGAAATGGATTCAATGCCGCTTGAGCAGGCAATTCTTGTTGCCCCCTCATCAATGAATTTTGAAAAGTTTCCGAGACACCACAATCTCTTTGATGTCTGTATATCCTTGTGATTGTCAGGGTTAAGGTAAATCAGACCGTCAGGATAAACTCCGTAGGAGCAGGCAGTCCACCAGTCCCATTCCTTAGCATTGAGGATAGTGAGATCGTCAACAATAACCTTTGCCATTGCTACGCCGTAGTCGATTGTCATACCGTTTGTGCCGTTTTCCTCTTTAGATATTAAATCGAATACACCTGTATTTTCATCATTTGTCATCTGGCAGTATTCGGTGCATACCACGTTGTACTGAGAGTATTTGTCAGCAAGATACTCGGCGGTTTGCTGCTTGGTTTCCGTTGAGGACCAGTAGGAATGAAGGCTGATTGTATCAAAGTAATTCCTCAGATCCTTGTTTTTGAACATATACTTAGGACCTTTGCCAAGCATACAGTCTATGTATGATGCACAGGTTGAGCCTTTGCCTTCAGCAGAGCCTGATTCAAACATGGAAATGTTACAGCCCTTTCCTGCAAGCTCAGAGCCTTCAAATCTGTCAATCATAGCATTGTACAAGGCTGTTGCCTCTGTCTTTGAATAGTAGCAGCCCTCCTGGTTTACCGAATAGGAGCCATCCTCGTTGTACCAGGCACGCCAATTATATTGCGGCTCGTTGATGGGTGAAACATCTGTTACCCTGTAGCCTTCACCTAAAAAATAATCGGCACTATTATAACAGAAGTCTGCAAACTTTGTGTAATTTGCTTCATCAAGATTTGTAACCCAAGCCGCGTCCTCATCCTTTTCAGGTGCACAGTAGCCTGCACCGTTTTTGGTAAGGCTTACAGGTGCACTGTTGCAGAACAGAGTAACTCTTAAATCATCACCACTGAGCTTTTTTGCGGTGGAGAGGCAGTTCTGAGCCGCTTTATCCTTTGAAAAATCATATGTTCCGTCCTGTCTCTTATACACATCTCCGAGCCCACGAGACTAAGGCGAATCTCG
>UQVI01000053.1 GCA_900544515.1 uncultured Oscillospiraceae bacterium
TCTACACTCGACTAGTCGTCGGCAGCGTCAGATGTGTATAAGAGACAGGTATAGGCATTATTGATGCAAGGCGTATATTCGGTATGGGTGCTGTTAAGCCCAGCGAAAAGATTGATATGGTTATTCAGCTTGAGGCTTGGGATTCAACAAAGGCGTATGACAGACTCGGACTGGATAATGAATATGCCAATATCCTTGATGTAAGAGTTCCGGCTATTACAGTTCCGATTACTCCGGGACGTAATCTGGCCGTTATTGTTGAAACAGCGGCGATGAATAACCGCCAGAAAAAAATGGGATATAATGCGGCAAAGGATCTTATGATAAGTCTTGGTATGGAAGAAATGCAGCCGCAGGATATAGAAGTAGACGTTTGGCAAAGCTAAAGAGGAGGAAATAAGTTATGTATAGTATTGGTATTGATCTCGGAGGAACAAACATTGTTTCATCTGTTGTAAATGATAAGTATGAGATTGTTGCAACCTCAAAGACAGCAACAAACAGCCCAAGAAGTGCTGAGGAAATTTTTGATGATATTGCAAAGGTATCATTTGAGGCTGTTGAAAAAGCAGGTATCACAATGAAGGATATTGATTCAGTAGGACTTGGTACTCCGGGTACTGTAAACGGTGACGGCATTATTGAGTTTGCAAATAATCTTGTTTTCAATAATGTTCCTGCAAAACAGATGCTGATTGACAGATTAGGAATTGAAAGAGTTTATATTGAAAATGATGCAAACTGTGCAGCACTTGGAGAGGCTTATGCCGGGGTAGGCAATGGTGCAAAGGATTTTGTGGCTGTTACTCTTGGAACCGGTGTAGGTTCAGGAATTATAGTTGATGGCAAGATTGTAAATGGTGTAAACTTCGCAGGCGGTGAATGCGGGCATATGGTAATAAATGTTGACGGAGAGCAGTGCACCTGTGGACGTAAGGGATGCTGGGAGGCTTATGCATCAGCTACAGCACTTATCAGACAGACAAAAGAAGCTATGGAAGAGAATCCTGATTCTGTTATGCATCAGCTTGCGGCTGAAGAGGGCAAGGTTTCAGGCAGAACAGCCTTTGATGCAATGCGTAAGGGCGATATTGCAGGTATTAAGGTTGTTGACCAGTATGTAAAATACGTTGCCTGCGGACTTATCAATCTTGTCAATGCATTGCAGCCTGAGGTGATCTGTGTCGGCGGTGGTATCTGCAATGAGGGTGAAACGCTTATGAAGCCGCTTCGTAAATATATTGAGGCTGAAAGATATTCAATTTACAGTAAAATTCAGACTAAGATTGTTAAAGCACAGCTGGGCAATGATGCAGGTGTAATCGGTGCAGCAATTCTTGGTAAGGTGAAAGACTGATTGGTGATTTTATTTGACAGAATTAATTGAACTTTGTAAAAAAATAAATTGTGAATATGTGCAGAATGAACCGATGTCCAGGCATACCACTTTTAAAATTGGCGGTAATGCAGCACTTATTGTTTATCCGGAAAATGAAAATCAAATAAGTGAGATCGTAAAAACTGCAAAAAAAGCAGGTATAAGATTAATTGCTATCGGCAATGGATCAAATCTGCTGGTGGATGATGAGGGTATTGATGCCTGTGTTATGGTGCTTGATGAGCATTTTTCTGAGATAAGACTCATAGATGATGAAACGATTTATGCGAGTGCCGGTGCAATGCTGATTAAGGTTTGTAGATTTGCATATGAAAATGGACTTTCCGGACTCGAATTTGCATACGGAATTCCAGGCAGCTGTGGCGGCGGTGCCTTCATGAATGCAGGTGCATACGGCGGCGAAATGAAGGACGTGCTTGTTAAGTGCAGTCATATTGATAAGGACGGAAATATCGGCTGTCTTGAAAACGATGATTTGAAGCTGTCTTACCGCCATTCGGCATATTATGACAATGACTGTATTATTACAGGCTTGTATCTTAAGCTGAAAAAGGGAGACAAGGCTGAAATTAAGGAAAAGATGGATGATCTTATTTCACGCAGAAGGGATAAGCAGCCTCTTGAATATCCGTCAGCAGGATCAACTTTCAAAAGACCCGAAGGATATTTTGCAGGTGCACTGATTGATGAGTGCGGTCTGAGAGGAAAAAGAGTAGGCGGTGCACAGGTAAGTGAGAAGCATTGTGGTTTTGTTATTAATCAGGGCGGTGCTACCTGCAAGGATGTTTTGGAATTATGCAAAATATGCAGTGATACTGTGTATGAAAAAAAAGGCGTAAAGCTTGAAATGGAAATAAGAGTTACTAAGTAAAAGAATGAGGTGTGGATTTTGGAAAAAGAATTGGTTGTACTTACAGGTGTAAGCGGAGCAGGTAAATCAACTGCTATGAAATTTTTGGAAGACATTGGTTTTTATTGTATTGATAATATGCCTCCTGAACTTATGGCTACATTTGTAAGCCTTCTTTCAAACGGGGAGGAGTATCCAAAAGTTGCAATAGTAACTGATGTACGGTCAAATTATGTTTTTCAAAATCTGATTGAAAGTCTTAATGAAATAGAGGATTATGGCTACATTATAAAGGTTATTTATCTTGATGTTAATGATAAGGAAGCACTTAAGCGCTATAAGTTAACACGAAGAAAGCATCCTTTTGCCGATAAATTTAACGGCAGTATTTCACAGGCTGTTTCTTATGAAAAGGAAATACTATCTTCACTCAGAGGACGTGCAGATCATGTGATTGATACATCGGATTTGGATGCTGTTAAGCTGCGTGAAAGACTTACTCAGATACTGCTCGGCAATGACAGTGAGATTATGAATATTCATTGTATGTCCTTCGGCTTTAAGCATGGTATTCCGTCTGAGGCTGATTTTGTAATTGATGTACGCTGCCTCCCTAATCCGTACTGGGTTGATTCTTTGAGAAATAAGACAGGTCTTGATAAGGAAGTAAAGGATTATGTATTTTCCTTTAATGAGTCAACAGAGCTTTTGAACAAACTGATCAGTCTGCTGGACTTCCTTAATCCGCTTTACATAAAAGAGGGAAAAAGCCAGATTGTTGTTGCTATTGGATGTACAGGCGGTAATCACAGAAGTGTGGCTATTGCCGAAGCGCTGAAGGAGCATTTTTCAAAAAAATGGGACAATGTTTCTGCGAATCACAGAGATATTGATAGAAAATAATTTAATTAAGAGTAGGTAAAATGTCATTTTCGCAGGATGTAAAAAACGAACTTCTTCAAATTGAATATGAGAACAGCTGCTGCGAAAAGGCACTGCTTTACGGTCTTCTTATTTTCGGCAAAAGCTTTTCATTTTACGGAATCAGTATGCAGACTGAAAATGAGGATGTTGCACAGCTTTATAAAAAATTAATTAAAAAGTATTGCAATGTTAAATGTGATATAAATGTTTCACCAAAGGGACGGAGCTTTTCCATTAATATTGAGGATGAAAGCAGCTGCGATAAAATTCTCGGTGCCTTTGGACACAATGACAGAGGCAGCCTGAAAATAAATCATGCGAATTTTGACTGCCAGTCCTGTACAAATGCGTTTCTTGCAGGTGCATTTTTGTCCTGCGGTACTGTGTCAGACCCCAAAAAGGATTATCATCTGGAATTCACAGTGCCTTTTATGAACCTTTCGAAAAGCCTTGTAACTTTTCTGGAGGAGACGGAGCTGTCTCCAAAGCTTTCAAACAGAAAGGGATATAATATAGTATATTTCAAAGGCAGCGGTGCGATTGAGGATTGCCTTTATCTTATGGGTGCATCATCGGCTATGTTTGAAATGATGAATATTGAAATTGTTAAGGATTTCAGAAATAAGGCAAACCGAACAGCCAACTGTGAAACTGCAAATATTGAAAAAACAGTTAAGGCAAGCTATGCTCATATTGAGGCGATAGAAAGGATAGAAAGCACAAAAGGACTTGATTATTTAAAAAAGGATCTTAAGGAAATGGCAATTCTGAGACGTGATAATCCCGAATTATCACTTGCTGAATTGTCAAAGCTCAGCGGTATGTCCCGTTCCGGTGTTAATCACAGACTCAGGCGTATTGTTGAAATTGCGGACAGTATTAATCATTAAAGGAAGAAAATCATATGTTTACTCATTTGCACACACATACAGAATTTTCTCTGCTTGACGGTGCCTGCCGTATTGAGCAGCTGGTCAGCCGTGCAAAGAGTCTTGGAATGCAGTCTCTTGCTATTACGGATCACGGTAATATGTACGGGGCTGTTGATTTTTATAAGGCGTGTAAAAAAGAGAAAATCAAACCGATTATCGGCTGTGAGGTTTATGTTGCAGCACGTACACGCTTTGATAAGGATAAGGTGCTTGATAAGGAGTATAACCATTTAATCCTTTTGTGTAAAAATGAAGCTGGCTATAAAAATCTTATAAATATGGTGTCAAAGGCTTTTACAGAGGGCTTTTATTTCAAACCGAGAATTGACCATGATTTGCTGGAAAAGTACAGCGAGGGTCTTATCTGCTTGTCTGCCTGTCTTGCAGGTGAAATACCGCAGGCAATTTTACAGAAGGATTATGAAAAGGCAAAGCGTACTGCTTTATGGTACCGTGATGTATTCGGTGAGGGGAACTATTATCTTGAGCTGCAGAATCACGGACTGCCTGAACAGCTTTCTGTTAACGAGGGAGTTAAGCGTATTGCAAGGGAAACAGGTATTCCTCTTGTTGCCACAAATGATATTCATTATATTGAGCAAGCGGATGCTAAAATTCAGCAGGTACTTATTTGTATTGCAACAAACCACGTTATCGGTGATGATACCGGACTTGAATTCCACTCCAATGAGTTCTATCTCAAGAGTGAGGAGGAAATGAGAGAGCTGTTTTCCGATGTTCCTGAAGCCATTGACAATACACAGATTATTGCAGAGCAATGTAATTTTGATTTTGAATTCGGCACAACAAAACTCCCATACTATGAAACCCCTGATAATATGAATCATTTTGAGTATTTTAAAATGCTCTGTATGCAGGGAATGAAAAAACGGTATGGCGAAAATCCGCCGAAGGAATACTACGACAGGCTTGAATATGAGCTTGATACAGTGGAACAAATGGGTTATACCGACTACTATCTGATCGTGGCAGACTTCGTATCCTTTGCGAAAAGCAAGGATATTCCTGTCGGACCGGGCAGAGGCTCAGGTGCAGGCTCCATTGCGGCATACTGTATGGGAATAACCGATCTTGACCCAATGAAATATAATCTTCTCTTTGAACGATTTCTCAATCCTGAGCGTGTTTCCATGCCGGATTTTGATATCGACTTCTGCTATGAGAGAAGAGGAGAAGTAATAGATTATGTAACCGGAAAATACGGTGCTGACCACGTGGCACAGATTGTCACCTTTGGTACACTTGCCACACGTGCGGCAATACGCGATGTGGGCAGGGCAATGGGTATGCCGTATGCTGCTGTTGATGCAGTAGCTAAGCTTGTGCCCAATGATTTTCATATTACCATTGACCAGGCTGTTAAAAAGTCTAAGGAGCTGTCTGACCTTATGCGTGAAAATCAGCAGGTCAATGAGCTGATTGAAACTGCAAGAAAGGTTGAGGGTATGCCGAGAAATACCTCAACGCACGCAGCAGGTGTAGTAATTACGCACGACCCTGTGTCAGCCTATGTGCCTCTGGCTACGAATGACGGCGCGCCTGTTACGCAGTATATTATGACTACGCTTGAGGAGCTTGGGCTGCTCAAAATGGACTTTCTCGGTCTTAGAACACTGACCGTTATCGACGATGCCTCAAAGGCAGCAGGCATTGATATTGACGCAGTTTCAATCAATGATTCTGATGTTTATAAATTATTTGCAAGAGGGCAGACGGAGGGTATTTTCCAGTTTGAATCCTCAGGCATGAAGCAGATGCTGACGAATCTTAGACCGACAGCACTGGAGGATTTAATCGCTGCCACATCTCTTTATAGACCAGGACCTGCAAAACAGATTGATACCTTTGTGGAGAATTCACACAATCCTGAAAAGGTAAGATATATCACCGATAAGCTGAAACCGATACTTGAAAATACCTACGGTTGTATGGTTTATCAGGAACAGGTAATGCAGATTTTTCGCGAGCTTGCAGGCTATTCCTATGGACGAGCTGATATTGTTCGCCGTGCAATGAGCAAGAAAAAAATTGCGGTTATGGAGCAGGAGAGGGGAACGTTTATTGCAGGCTGTGAGAAGAATGGCATAGATAAATCAGCTGCAAACGCAATTTTTGACCAGATGGCTGATTTTGCAAAATATGCTTTCAATAAATCCCATGCGGCTTGTTATGCACTTGTTGCTTACAGAACAGCATATCTTAAATGCCATTATCCAGCTCAGTTTATGGCGGCACTTATGACATCGGTGCTTGATCAGTCAAATAAAATTGCACGCTATACTGCCGAGTGCAAGCGTATCGGCCTGAGACTCGGACCGCCTGATATCAATTCTTCAATGAAAGGCTTTACTGCTAACGGAAGAGTTATCAATTACGGACTTCTTGGTATAAAGAATGTCGGCTCTGATTTTATAGATGATATCGTTGAGGAACGTAAAAACGGCAGATTCATTGATTTAATGGATTTCTGCAAACGTATGCAGGAGGGGCATTTTAATCGACGTGCGGTTGAAAGTCTTATCCGCTGCGGTGCAATGGACTGTTTTGACGGCAACAGACGTCAGATGCTCCAGGCTCTGCCTTCTCTCATCACGAATCTTGAAAATTACAGACAGAGCACACGCTACGGACAGGTTGGATTTTTTGACTTGGGGCAGGGGGACATCATGTCACTGGATTTTGAATTGCCTGATGTATCTGAATTCCCTAAGACAGAGCTCCTTAAAATGGAAAAGGAAATGACAGGTCTGTATCTTTCAGGTCATCCTATGGATAAATATGCCGATATCTGCAGGAATTCAGGCTATGCCTATACAATTGACCTGATTGAGGCCGAAAAAGATACGATGTCTAAATATAAGGACAAGAGTGTGGTAAAGCTCTGCGGTATCATTACCCATGTTACACTTAAGCAGACAAGAAACGGCGGTACAATGGCGTTTGTGACTGCTGAGGATTTGTATGGTTCGATTGAAATTATTGTTTTTCCTAAGACTCTTGAAAAATATTCAGAGCTTATTTATGAAACAAGTGTTATAAGCGTTGTCGGCAATCTTTCTTTAGAAGAGCAGAAGGATGCGAAAATACTGGCTTCGGAAATATCCCTTCCGCCGTCAGGCAGTAATATTGCAGCTGAAAATGCACCTGTAAAGAAAAAAAGAAAGCTTGGTCTTTTCCTGAGATTTCAGAATGAACAGGACGATAATATAAGGCTTGCCAAAAGAGTAACAACGATTTTCGACGGAACAATTCCGCTTTATTTTTACTATATTGATAGTGGCAGATATGAGCTTCAATCGAGAAGTGATTTTGTTGAGGTTAATGAAACTGAACTCAGAGAGCTCAGAAGAATACTCGGTGATGAAAATGTTGTATATGTTGGATAAACAGTAATCATTATTTTTTATTAACAATGTATAATATGTGAGCAATGAAAAGACAAGACTTGACTTTTTAGCTCAGTAATATTAAAATATAATGTATTGTGTTATCATTTTTAGGTATAGGAGGATACTAATTATGAAAACAATTGCGGTATTAACAAGCGGAGGAGATGCTCCGGGCATGAATGCTGCAGTTCGTGCAGTTGTTCGTACAGCTTGTAAAAACGGTGTAAAGGTATACGGCGTAATACGCGGTTATAACGGACTTATAAACGGTGACTTTATTGAGATGGATTTGCGCACTGTTTCTGATATTATTAATAGGGGCGGCACAATTCTTTACTCAGCACGTTCCGTTGAATTCGCTACGGAAGAGGGTATGCGTAAGGCTATCCGTACCTGTCAGGAATGGGGAATTGAGGGTGTAGTCGTTATCGGTGGTGACGGTTCTTTCCGCGGTGCAAGAGATTTATCTGAAAGAGGTATTCCATGCGTTGGTATTCCGGGCACAATTGATAATGACATTGCTTGCTGTGATTATACAATCGGCTATGATACCTGTCTTAATACAATTATGGAAATGGTTGACAGACTTCGTGATACCAGTGAAAGCCATGACCGCTGTACTGTTGTTGAGGTTATGGGAAGACGTGCAGGCTATCTTGCTCTGAATGCCGGTATTGCTGTCGGTGCTACAGCTATTCTGATTCCGGAAGTGGAATTTGATATTGAAAAGCACGTTATTGAACGCATGGAAAGCACGCAGAGAACAGGCAAAAAGCACTTTATCATCATTGTTGCTGAGGGTGTTGATGTTGACGTTGATGAGCTTGCGAATGAGATTCAGGCTCGTACAGGTGTTGAATCACGTTCAATGAGACTCGGTCATGTTCAGCGCGGCGGATATGCTACGGTTAAGGACAGAGTTATGGCAACCCGTATGGGAAACTATGCAGTTAAGCTTCTTATGAACAATATCGGTAATCGTGTTGTTGCTGCTCAGAAGGAAGAGGTTGTTGATTTCGACATCTTTGAAGCACTCAATATGAAGAAGTCAATTGATATGGAGCTTTATGATATTGCTCACGAGGTTTCAATCTGATATACATAATTTATAACAAAAAGACTTATTATGACATTTTTTATATCAAGATGCCGTAATAAGTCTTTCTTTCTGTTATGGTGTATTTTTATATATTATATAACTTGAAATAATATTGAAAGCAGGCCGAAAAGATTAAATAAAAAATCGTACGGATTGATTATTCACTTGAGACAGTCCAAAACAATTGTAAGAAATTCTGTTTTGAATTATCAAAAAGCCAAAGATTGGAATATCTTTTGCAGCTTTTTTCGAGTTTATTCAATGCAGAGTCAAAATAATCCAAAAAATCTAAAAAATGTGCAATAATAATCTTGACATTATCATAAAATTATGATAATATGATTCAGCAATACAGATACAGAGGTATAGTGTAACGGTAACACTCCGGACTCTGACTCCGTCATTTAAGGTTCGAATCCTTATACCTCTGCCAAAGTTGGACAGTTCATAACGAACTGTCCATTTTCTTTCGCTATTTGGCACATTTTTGCACCTGAAAAGGTGCTTTTTTACTTTGTTTTTCTTTTAAATGAGACACTTGTGTGACACTAATGTGCCACTAAATCGAAATCTCAATTGCACAAAACAGCCAAAACAAGCCAACAAAAATACAGACACTTTACAGACATAGATTAATCAAATATAAATTCTTGTGTTTTTACTGATATTAATTTATAATAATTATTATACTTTTTTGTTAAGGAAGTTTTTATATGTCAACATTAAGTAACAATAATATAGATGGCATGTCAGTAGGTATATTGTCGACCTATACAAACTCCGCTGCATTGCTTGAGGGAGATTTGACTTATCATGATAAAGGAATTCTTTGGGATGGAGAAATAAAGGTATTTGGAGATGCTAAAATTCATTCTAAAGAAACATTTATTGATAGAATTCCTGTTCAAGTTAAAGGACATGAGGTGAGTAGATATCAAGGAAAATGCACCCATTTGATACCTGTTATAGATTTATAAAAGTATAAGGCAGATGGTGGGATTCTTTATTTTGTTACTATGATAAAAAGTATTACAAATTATAGATGTTATTACAGGATATTATTGCCTTCAAATATTGAGAATTACATTAAAAATAGCAATGGAAAAGCATCGGTTCGAGTTCAATTTAAAGAATTACGAATGGACGACCCAAGTCATATTGAGTCTATATGTAACTTCTTTATAAATGAGAGAAAAAAGCAAATTGGTAAAAATATACTTGATATTGATTCGTTAAAGGAGAGGAATGTAACCTCTTTAACTATAGATGGCTTTGCCGATAGTGAAATGCCTAATTTTATTGATGATGAAAAATTTGCTTTGCAGCAATAGGTGGTGATATGTACCCAGTTTCATTTACTGAAGAATTTAGCGTAAGTACAAAAATACAAAAAGAAGTTTCTATAAATAATTGTGTATATTTCAAATCCTACATCATTGAAAGATTATCAGATGGTTCTAGCATACTTAATTTTGGAAATTGCATTAGTATGACTAGAAAAGCTAATGGAAAGAAAGCAACTATTAAGTTTAATGGCGATGATGCAACAATACAGCAAATATTAAATGAAAAAGATTTTATCCTTGCATTACTTGACAATCCTGAAATCAAGATTGAAGGTAATTTAGTATGGTCACAAAGCAAAAAGAATGATTTTGATAAATTCTCAGGGAAAGTTAAATGTATAATTGAAGAGACGGAAACACTTGCTAGGGCATTAAAATATGTTGGGGTAACTTTGGATATTACGATGCCTTCATTAACCTTAAAAGAAAAAAGCATATTGAAAAAATTAATAATATTAATGATGGTATTTGTGAGGGTAGTGATATAGGTTTTAAACATATAAAAATAAATTCGGAAAAAGTTATACTTCTTTTTTATAACGAAAACGGTATACAGAAATGCTTAAATATTTTTGATAGAGAAATGTACAGTAGATTATCATTTACGACTGAAATTGAAAATGTTGGACATGTTCCGTCAAGTCCCTATTTTGCATTAGATGTAAAGGATCTGGTAACAGCGCTGAATTTTAATCCTGAACCAATTATCAACAATATTTTGTCTATTGATTTTCATCCTGAGTTGATTTCAGGGGTTATAGCATTTTTACTTAGTCTGTTGAAAATATATGATGAGACAAAAGCTGTCTCTTATACACATCTCCGAGACCACGAGACTAAGGCGAATCTCGTATGCCG
>UQVI01000054.1 GCA_900544515.1 uncultured Oscillospiraceae bacterium
AAGACGAAATCAGTCTTTTATAACCTATTGCTATTCAGTTTACCAAACTATAAAAAAAGACTGACTCAAAAATCACAATGAGTCAGTCTTTTTTATTTTCAACATAATATATTACTTGCAGAACTTATGATCTCCGATAACCTTTACCACAGGTCTTGAATGCATAAAGGAATCATTTGTTTTCTTTGCATTAAAATAGTAAATTGCACCGCCTGACGGATCCCAGCCATTCAGTGCATCGCGTGCCGCACGCTTTGCGGATTCCGCAACCGGCTGATACCAGTTAGAATCATTAACGCAGGAGAATGCCCCATTCTGATAAACAACACCGCTGATGGAATCAGGGAAGGATGGATGCTTTACTCTGTTGAGAATTACTGCACCGACTGCTACCTGACCCTCATAGCTTTCTCCTCTCGCCTCAGCGCTGATTACCTTTGCCAGAAGCTCAACATCTGAATTGGAATAGCTTGTACTATTTGAAGAATCACTGCCGCCTAAACCAAGATAAAGCAAGGTTTGTTTACCGCAAATGCCGTCTGCCGTGATACCGCAGTTACGCTGAAATGAGGTTACTGCTGACTTTGTTGCCTGTCCGTATATACCGTCAACTGAGCCTTTATAGTATCCGAGAGATGATAGCTTTCTCTGAATGGATTTAACCTCATTACCTGTTGAGCCAAGCTTTGATACAGCATAAGATGTCTGTGTTCTTTCAGATACGGCAATATAGCCAATGCCTCCTACAATAGATGCACAGACAATGACTGCCAGAGCCACCATAACCGCTATAAAATTTCTGACTGCTTTATATACTGTCATACCATTGTCCCCTTTACATAAATGTATTTATTAAAAATGAAAGTGCAAAACCTGCCAGCGTAAACAAAACAGAGTTAAGAACGATTCTGAAAACTCTTTTTTTGCTTACCCTGACACGAGGGGGCTTCTGAGTAATCGTTGCCAGTGCCTCCGCCTCTTTCTGAAGCTTTTTTCTGTCCTCGTTTTTATATTCAGGTTTAACAAAAAAAATTATTTTTTCAAAATATGGATTTTCTGTGTTCGTAACTTCCAGAATCTGTTTATTAACGCCCTTAATCATTTCAAGATTTTATCCTTTCTTTTTTATACAATTAGTGTAGGATTTTTATATGGCAAATATACTAAAATCTTTTTGTCGAAATTTGTGAATTATTTCAAAATATTTTGCTTGACAGAAAATTATTATAACCAAAAGTATATTGTTAAAGATTTTTCTGCATTGTGGAAAACTATGTGGAAAATGTTAAAAACTTTATATATTTCCCCTTAATATGGTTGATTTTTTCTGTTGAAAACTCATTTTAACATTCATTTTTTTAAGTTTTCATAAATTTACACATAGTTTTTAACATTTTTAAATGTAACCAAATTGACATACTTTTTTGTACAAATTGCCTTTTTTCACTTTCCCTCTTGACAAAAAAATGTTATACTCTCAGTAGGATGAAAAGGAGTTTTCGTGTACATGGAAATCAAATATATTGGTAAGGATATTGTGCTTGAAGATATCAGATGTCTTGACCTTGATCTGACGCTCGACTGCGGTCAGGCATTCAGATGGGAAAAACAGGAGGACGGCAGTTGGAGTGGTGTTGTAAAAGGAGTATTTCTGAATATCAGCCAAACCAATGATACCGTTCTTCTCAGAAACACTGCAAAAGAGGATTTTGAAAACATATGGCTTGATTATTTTGACTTTAATAAAGACTATGTTAAAATATGTGATACACTCAAGCAGGACAGCCTTTTAGCCCCTACGGTTGATGAATATTACGGAATACGGATTCTGAATCAGGACAGCTGGGAGGCACTGTGCTCATTTGTTATCAGCCAGCAGAACAATATAAAAAGAATAAAAGGCATTATCAGCCGACTTTGCAAAGCATACGGTGATGAGGTAAGCAACGGCTTTTATTCATTCCCTTCAGCGGAAAAGCTCAGCAATCTTACTGTTGCGGATTTTGAGGAATTGGGAATGGGCTACCGTGCAAAATATCTGGAAAAATTATCAAAGGATGTTGCAGGCGGTAAAATTGATTTAGAAAAAATAAAAGCTCTTACTCTTGACGAAGCAAGAAAAGAGCTGCTGAATATCTACGGTGTCGGCATCAAGGTGGCAAACTGTGCACTGCTTTTCGGCTTCGGATTTTATGATGCCTTCCCGGTTGATGTCTGGATGAAAAGGGTTATGGAATACTATCCTGACGGGCTGCCGGAATGCTTTGACGGAATCGGCGGAATTGCCCAGCAGTACCTGTTCCACTGGGCAAGAAATAATTTATAATACAAGGACATTACTATGCAAAAATTATTTATTGATTTTATACCAAATGACAAGATAATACTGAACGAAGAGCAATCAAGACATATTGCCAAATCACTGCGTATGCAGGTCGGTGATACACTTATGCTCACCTGCGGTGACGGAAATGATTACGGATGTCTCATTGAGCAGATTGACAATAAGCAGGTATTACTTTCCGTATGCTATAAGCAGGCGAACAACAGTGAGCCGAGTGTTAACGTAACACTCTTTCAAGGTGTCCCTAAGGGTGATAAAATGGAGGACATCATTCAGAAATGCACGGAGCTGGGAGTAAGCTCCATTGTACCTGTTTTAACAAAAAGAGCAATCAGCAGACCTGACGAAAAATCAGCAAAAAAGAAACGCACAAGATATCAGAAGATTGCACTGGAAGCAGCACAGCAGAGCGGACGCGGAATCATTCCTGAAATCGGTGAAATGCAGACGCTTAAACAGGCAGTACAGAACGATAACAGTGATATTAAAATTCTCTTTTACGAGGGTGGAGGAGAGCCTCTCACAAAGCTCATTGACAGCAATACCAAATCCGTTTCCATATTTATAGGTCCTGAGGGCGGTTTTGAAGCAGATGAGGTTGAACTGATAAAAGAGGAGGGCGGTATGGTAGCCACACTGGGGAAAAGGATTCTGCGTACGCAGACAGCACCTGTATGCGCACTCAGTGCGATTATGCTGCTGACCAATAATCTTGAATAGGCAATAAAATAAAAAGAAATCCGACGATATACCTTAAAACAAGGTACACCATCGGATTTTTTATTTTATAAATATATTCATTACCAGGACACAGGCTGATTCATTCGGTCAACAAAATCTGACATTACCTCAGAAATTTTAATCTGCTGCGGACAAACCTGTTCGCAGGCACGGCAGCCGATACAAGCTGTAGGTCGTTCATCCTCCGGCATTGCACCGATACCCATCTGCGTAATAAAGCCGTTTGAAAATTTAAGCTCGTTATACATAAACAAAAGATTAGGTATATCCAGCTTGCAAGAACGGTGTGAAATGCAGTAACGGCAGGCAGTACAGGGCAAAATGTCAAGCATACTGTCCGTAATCTCCATAAGCACTGCCATTTCCTCTTCATTAACAGGCTTATTTTCGCTGAAGGTTTTTATATTTTCTTCAAGCTGTTTCATATTTGACATACCTGAAAGCGTAACTGTAACCTCATCAATTGCCTGAATAAATCTGAAGCCCATTGACGCATTTGTTTCATCAGGACGCATTGCTTTAAGCTTTGCCGTGTTGTCCTCAGAAAGATTAACCAGCTTACCTCCGCGAAGAGGTTCCATTACCCATACAGGAATATTATATTCCTTTAAAAGCTCAACCTTTTCCTTAGCCTCCTGGAGCTTCCAGTCAAGGTAGTTCAGCTGAATCTGGCAGAACTCCATCTTGTCGCCATAGGCTTCAAGAAACTTCTTCATTGTATCAATTCTGCCATGAGCGGAAAAGCCGATATGCTTAATTCTTCCAAGTTCCTTTTGTCTGAGCATATAGTCCATTATGCCGTACTTTTCGTCAATATACTGTTCAACATTCAGCTCGCACACATTATGGAAAAGATAAAAATCAACATAGCCAAGTCCTGTGCGGTTTAACTGCTCCTCAAATATTTCCTCAATCTTATCCATATTTGCAAGATCATAGCCGGGAAATTTGTCAGCGATATAAAAACTGTCACGCGGATACTTCTGAAGCACCTTCCCCATTACAATCTCTGACATACCATCGTGGTAACCATAGGCGGTATCAAAATAATTTATACCGTTATCAAAGGCATATTTAACCATTTCCTCAACCTGTGTCTCATCAATTTCTGACATAGGATTACCGTCAACGGTAGGCAGACGCATAGCGCCCAGTCCAAGTGCGGAAAGCTCTAAATCCTGAAATTTTTTATAAATCATTTTATCATCTCCTTATTACCAAATAGAATTGTAATTAAAAATCATTTTAAAATCAAGTGTATTACACTGCTTATTTTGAATTCAATTTATCAACAAAATCACAGTCTCTCGCCGTAAGCTCCACCCACGCAGGACGGAATCCGCATTTAACGGCATTGCGAACAGACTTTATATTTGACCACGCGGCACAGTAAAACGGCACTTTGCCGTGTGCAATAATTTCCAGTGCCAGACGGCTTGTTAATGCAGATGCTATACCCTGCTGTCTGTACTGCGGCAGCACATCAATACCAATCTGATACATATCCTCACAATCCGCTGAGCAGCCTGCCAAGCCTATAAGCTCACCGTTATCATATGCCCCTACTCCAAGCACATCAAGCTCTTTTCGTTCACTGCACAGGGCATTGCTCCATTGCGGCAAATAAAGATGATTAAAATCCTTTTGCTTCAGAATCCTGAGCTCATAATCACATGCAAAGGGCTTAAGCCGTGTTATATCCGGCAAAAAATATTCTGCCATAAAGCACACTTTTAACTTATGCGGTGCAAGCATATCATTAAGTGCATTTATATTCGGTGTTTCAAAGCAATGCTCAACAGAATATTTTTCTATATATTCAGTCACGGCATCCACTAAAGGCTCGCTGACCTGAGCCACAATATTACTGCCATACGAAACCAAATCACACTGAAACGGCAGAGGAAGATATTTCCTTGCCTTTGGGTTCCTGCACGACAAAACTACTTTGTTTGTACTTTTGAAAAAATCCTCAGGACTGCAGTTACAATCATATGCTGACTGCTGAGCCGCAATCCTCCATATATCTTCATTATTCATAATATTTTATCTTCTATTTCATAGTTTGGTAAACTGAATAGCAATAGGTGTGCATTTCTTTTTCGCAGGCATACTGCGTATGCCAAGAGAAAAAATGTGCAGATATATCGATTTTTTGCATCCTCAGGCTGTTGTTCTTCAGTTCATCAAACTATACTGAAATGCAGTTCTCTCATTCCCTCAACCTCATCACAAATCGGCTTCAAATTACAGGCTGAACAGTCAAAATTCACACTGTTCATAATGTGATTCAGCGTTTGGGCAATATCATAATTACGCTTTGCAACCATTTCAAGGCGTTCATAATCAACATTCTTATCTGTGATATATATGAGCTTGACTGCTTTTACAGACTCAATTTCCTTATACTTATTGATAAGAATATTGCCGACACCATCAAAGGAAAGTCCCTTTGAAAGTGCATCCTTTGACACTCTGATGTTTTCCTTATGTGAGCTTGATGCAGTTCGTATCATAAAACCCTTAGGATAATAATGATACTTTGCGTACTCAATCTTTTTAATCAGATTGTACGCCTTCTGCTCATCATCAATATCATCAATCTGAATCAAGGATATTCTTGCAAATTTCCTGTCTGAGGAAATTGCATTTAAATCATCACCGATTACAACGATTTCATCATCGCCTATAATACTTGAGGTTACAATATTAAAGCCTACTCCGTCAAGCTCGTATTTGGAATCTCTCTGCAGAATGACCTCGTTCCTGCCGATATCCTCCCAAGCCTTACCCAAAGCAAAGGACTTTTTTTCAAATCCTGAAATATATTCATCAACGTCTTTTAATAAATCATCAAAAAAATTCATTAAAGCTTTCTGTCCTTTTCAAGATTATCATAGTGCGGCTGAAGCTTATCATAGACCTTGCGAATCAGCTTCATATCCAGATTAAACCAATAGGCGGTAAAGGTTAAACCGAAGAGACCTAAAAATACAGCAAGAAGTGCTACTATTGCTTTAATAATTTTCATAGTCATTCTCCTTATTTATTATATATTTTTTGCAAGACCCTTTTGTCTTGCGTATTCAGCGGCACCCAGTGCACCCATAAGCTGAGGGTCAACAGCAAGGTCAACAACCTTGATTTTGAGTACCTTTTCAATTGCCTGCTTTAAGCCATCATTCTTGGCACAGCCGCCTGTAAGCGTAATACTATCTGTAGCACCTGCTTTTTTAGCCATAACAAAGCAGCGCTTAGCAACCGCAAGCTGAATGCCTGCTGCAATTTCATCCATAGGCTTACCCTCACCGACAAGTGAGATTACCTCACTCTCAGCAAAAACCGTGCACTGCGCAGTAATCGGAATTGTATTTTTAGCTTTAAGTGAAAGCTTTGAAAATTCAGGGAGCGTCATTTCAAAGGCATTTGCCATAGCTTCAAAAAATCTACCTGTACCTGCTGCACACTTATCGTTCATAGCAAAGTTTTTAACAGTACCATCCGTGTCAATAGCAATACCCTTAACGTCCTGACCACCGATATCAATAATTGCCTTAACACTTGGATTCGTTACGTGAACACCCATTGCGTGGCAGCTGATCTCACTGATATTTTCATCTGCAAAAGGAACCTTGTTTCTGCCGTAGCCGGTTCCGATAAGATAAGTTAATTCCGCAGGCGAATTTAAGTCCTTAACCTTTTTAACAGCATCTGATAAAGCAATCTCAGCTGACTGAACAGGATTAATTTTACTTCTGTTTGTCACATCTGCTGCAATTTTACCGTTTTCATCAAGTATTACACATTTTGTGTAGGTTGAACCTACATCACAACCGCCAAAATATTTCATATATATCTCCTTATTTACCATGATAATGTGTCATCAAAATCTACAAGTGTAGGGTCAACAGGCTCTTCCTGAAGCACTGTTGTCATATATTTATTAACATGCTCACGCATATCGCGGCGTGAGATCGTACGCGGATCCATAAGATCCTGAGGAACCCAAATAAAATGAATACCTCTTTCTCTTGCCTGGTCATCAAATATACCGATAAGTCCATCCATACCTTTACAGGAAATCTGATCATACATAATAACCATATCCGCATTGTATTCCTCAACGATTCTCCAAAGCTCGTCAACAACGTTCTGGTATCCGCCCTTCGTGTGCTTTCTCATCGTTGTTCTCTGAAGCGTTTTCGCATATGTTCCAAGAGCTTTTTCCTTATCCTCAGTATCATATCTGATATAGGAAATCATTGTTTCCATATCCATTACAACGTTGACGCCCCAGCAGTTTTCAAGCCAGTTTGCCAGGCTTGTATAATAGTTTGCAGGGCAAGACCATACGATTGCTCTGTGACGCATTTCCTTTGAACATTTCACCTTATTTTCATAAGCCTTCATCATAATTTTATTGACCTTTTTGTCAATCTTAAGGAAACGGTCATCCATACCGCCTGAAATGTGGAAATAGAAAAGACGGTATAACCAGAAGGTAGCACCCGTCATCTGAGGATAATCTGTCTTGTTGACATCCCACTTCTGCACCTCGTAATCCAGCTGCTTGTTATATTCTCTCATTGCAGAGAAAAAGCTGTCCCAATTGAAGGTTTCGCCTGTTTCTCTTTCAATGAACTTGATACATTCCTTAACCTCTTCCACAGCGTATTCCTGTGCCTCCTCTTCATTATAGCGAAGCGGAACATTGATTACGTGGGTAGGGATTTTAAAGCGTCTGTCGATATATGCAGAGTTCATAATAGAGCCGTCACAAGGCATATTGCAGGTGATTGCGCACTTGCCGAGCATAGGGTAATCGTCGTTAATTGCAACACCGGCCTCAGCTGACGGCAGCGGACATACGTCTGCAGGTACACCGTAGCTTTCTGTAATATCCAGATACGGCGGCGTAATATTCTGATCCACCATAGAGGAAAGGAAAATCGGAATAGTAGAAACGTGATTGTCCTTAAGATTAGGAAAACCCGCCATAATCTCTGATGAAAAAATTTCATCCACATTGACTGTTCTGTCAGACATTTTTGAATGCTTATGAAAATGCTTGTCATTTGCAAGCAGATAATTAATCATATCCGTTGTCGGCTTAACAAGACCGTTAAAATGCAGATGTGTCATTCTGAGCTGCGGACCGCGCAGACCCTCTGTGTGGCGGTCAATCCAGGCAGGTGCAGACAAATAGCTGGCCATCCAACGATAGTTCCATATACCCTTAACACTGGACACAGGAGCCTTTGCAACCATAACGCCCATATCCTTCCAGGTAACAAGCCATCTGTAATAGTCGTAGAGCGTATCGGCAATACCGCGCCATTCTCTGTGCTTTAAAATACCTGTTTTATCCTCATGGAGCTTACCGAGATTTTTAGGCTGGTTTCTCCAAAGATCTTTCAGCTTAATCATGATTTACCCTCCTTAGCCTTCTGAATTCTCTTGATTTCAAGACTTTCAACAAAAGCCTGTACTCTTGTTCTGAGCTGGCCTGATGCATTGGCAGTATACTGTCTGTCCACTGATACTGACGGAATACCGTAATCATTTGTGATAATATGTGAAGCAAGTGCTCTTTCATATCCCCAGTATTCGCAGAACTTAAGCTGCTCATAAATTACACCCTCAGCATGATATTCTTCAACAAGCTGCTTAACATACTCTTTTCTGCCCTCAACCTTATCGTGGCTCATATAACGAGGGCACTGGCTTGTTTTCATATAGTGAAGAATAATCTCTTCCAGCACATCACCATCTTCGGAAAGATGAATTTCCTCCCTGCCGGGAAGTGAGCCGAAACAATAACGGTCCGCAACAACAAGTGCGCCTGATTCCTCCATAAGCTTTGTGAAATCAGGATCATCCATTTCAGAGCCAACAACAACAATCTTTGCACGGTAGTTTTTCTTTTCATCCGGAACTCTTGTTTTAAGCTCCTCTGCCGTTTCCCTGAGCTTATCAATAATCAGATATTTCGGACAAACATAGGATACAAGGCAGATAACATGGAACTCGTAGCCTGTGATTCTCGGATTTTCTTCTTTACGGTATTCACCAATTTCCGTAATCAGTCTGCATACCTCATTGTGCTCCTCAACCGCCTTGCGCATTGCAGACTCAGAGATGTCCACACCGTATACATCATGCAGTTTATCAAGCACCTTTGTCTGCAGCTGACGCTTATAATGCTTTATGGTGTGCGGCATAATTTTAAACGGAATATCCGCAATGGAAACAAAAAATTTATCATTGTCAACAAGATTAAGAAGTTCAAAATGCTCATATGCACGGTTCATCTCCGAGCAGGACTCTGAGCCAATCAGTGCATTAAGGTGATTATATCCGCCTTCAATACCACGCTCAACCAGTGCCTTTGAATAGCCGCAGAGATATGAACTCATATAATATGTAGCAATATCCATTGACCCTGTTCGCGGAGCACGAAGTCTTGTTGAAAAACAGTTGTCAAGATTAAGCAGAACCTCAGGAATATGATAACAGGTGTATGCCAGACAAAGCTTTCCGTCAGCCTTTGCCTGCTGCACAAGCTCGTTATTTGCCTCCTGAAGCAGATTTTCAAATTCAATAAGATATTTTAAATCCTTCATAATTTCTCCCCTATATTAATGTAATATCAAATGAGTTCCAATTTTTTCAGAGCTTCTGTTACACCTCTTACAATATTTGATTCCTCAGGGAGCTTGATAATATTTTTACCCTCAATATCAAATACGGCAAGATTTGAATCCGATGAAATATAAGACAGAACAGGAATCCCCTGTGTGTCGATATATTTAATGATGCTTTCATCAGGAAGCCGGTTTACAATCGCACCGATTTTTTCATACATAACAAGCTCATCAGCAACACTCTTGATTGTGCTGATAACCTGCGTTCCCTTTTTACTGGCATCCGTTATCAGCAAAAGATGTGTAACCTTTTCCATAACACGTCGGTTAATCTGCTCAATACCAGCTTCACCGTCAATGATTACGTAATCAAAATCATTTGAAATCAGGCTGATAACCTCTTTCAGGTAGGAATTGATTTTACAGTAGCAGCCGGCACTTTCAGGGCGGCCCACTGCAATGAATGCAAAGCCGTCAGTTTCCACAAGGGCATCAAAGATTTTATACCTTGCATCACCCAGAAGCTCGATAGCGGCCTTTGTCTGACCATCCTCAACAGTTGAAACAATTTCTTTTCTGATGTCATCAATTGTCATTTTAACATCAATACCAAGCGCTGTTGACAGTCCCACAGCAGGGTCAGCATCAATGGCAAGTATCTTTTTATCCGGATACTTTTCCACCAGCAGCTTGACTATCGTGGCGGAAACGGATGTTTTACCAACACCGCCCTTTCCTGCAACAGCAATTATTTTTGCTTTTTTCTCCATATTTTACCTCTTATCTGTAAGCAGTATTATATTGTTAAATTTATAACAATAATTAGTATATCATAATAACTGTCCATTTTCAATTGCTGACGAGCATAAAATAAACAAATGATAACGTTTTTTTCTATTAATTCAATAACAAAACAAAATAAAACCTGCGATAAGCGCAATGCTCACCGCAGGTGTGGCGCGCTTGAGGGGATTCGAACCTCCGACCTACCGCTTAGGAGGCGGTCGCTCTATCCTACTGAGCTACAACTGTCTCTTATACACATCTCCGAGCCCACGAGAC
>UQVI01000055.1 GCA_900544515.1 uncultured Oscillospiraceae bacterium
AGGCTATACCCCTATATATGGTGGGCCATCAGGGACTCGAACCCCGGACCGACCGGTTATGAGCCGGTTGCTCTGACCAACTGAGCTAATGGCCCATATATAGCTGTTGCTGACGGAGACTGTTACATCTCCGTCAACTTCGACTTTAGTATAATACCACTATTGAGCTCTATTGTCAATAGTTTATTTTACAAACATTACGGATGCAGCAATTAAATACTGACCTGCATAATAGAGAAAATGATTGATAAAATAGTGGATTGGTTTATCGTTTCCTCTTCCGAAAAAGGTATTGGAAAGAACTGCGTCAGACAGCAGGAATAACACAGATCCTACAGCCATTAAAATATAACCCTTCTGGAAGCTGCTTACAAACACAGCGATTATTGAAATCACGGTAGTCATTGCAAGAAATGCGACATAAACTGCAACAATTCTTCTGTAAGCGCCGTAATGCACCTTCATCACATTTGCCATAGCAACTGTTGCATAACCGATTACAGCAGAAACAACAACAGAAATAAGGACAAGCCACCACTTTATTCTGAGAGAATAAATAACAGCACAGGTATAAAAAATGTGACCAACAAGGAAAAAGATGAATCCGCCCTTGAGATAAACCTTTTCATCCTGTTTATACACACCCTTTAAATCAAGCAGGATATCACCCACTAGTCCTAATGCGCCACCCATAATAATCAGTGAACCATATGTATAAGCTTCGCTGTTATGAATCAGTGCAAACACTGCTGTCAAAAGGTAACACAGACTGGAAACTGATTTGAACAAAAGGTTTTTAATACTGAATCCCAATCTCCTCTGATAGCAAAAAATGAATGAAACAACTACGCCGACTGCAAGAACAATGTAATAAAACATAACTTAATCTCCTTTTGCAAGTTTTTTGAATTGCTGTTGTTTCTTTAAGTATATCACAAGTAGGGGTATGTCTGCAAGTAGCCAGGCAAAAGGACCTGCATAACATATTGCATCGAAGCCTATATAAGGTGTAAAAATCAGTGCTACTGCCAACCTGCCGAAGAATTCCCCTGCTCCTGCAATCATATTGGCATACGTAAAGCCCAGTCCCTGAAGCGTGTTTCTGAACACAAACAGGGTCGCAACTAAGCTGTAACACTGAGCAATTGCTAACAAGTAATGCTTAGCAGCATACATAATATCCTTGTTATAATCAGTCATAAATAATGTAACAACTGACGGACCAACAAGAATCAGAATCAGGCTGCATACTACAGATACAAGAATATCGAGAATAAATATTTTTCTTACACTCTTAATAATTCTATCATAATTGCCTGCACCGTAATTTTGGGAAACAAAGGTCATTGTGCCTACACCCAGACCTGACATTGGGATATTGAGCACCTGCTCAACACGGCCTGCTGCAGTAAAGCCTGCAATAACATTTGATCCGAAGCCGTTTACTGCTGTCTGCAGAGTCATAGAGCCGATAGATGTAATCGTAAACTGAAGGGAAATCGGAATTCCCAGCTTAATCTGTTTCCAGGATACCTTCATATTCAGCTTCAGCTCCGACTTGGTGATATGATATTCCTTATTGAATTTCAGAACATATATTCCTGTCAAAACAGCGGAGGTAAGCTGTGAAATTGCTGTTGCCCAAGCGGCACCTACAACGCCCCATTTAAAATATCCTACAAAAAGGAAATCCAAAGCTAAGTTAACACACACGCTGACAATCAGAAAATAGAGGGGCTTTTTACTCTCACCTACAGCCCTTGCAAGTGCGTTAAAATTATTCTGAGCCATTTGTATGGGAACTGCAAAATAAAGTATATTTATATATGAAGCTGAAATTTGAATGATATTATCCGGTGTGTCAATTAATCTCAGAAGCGGCATAGAAAGAAGATGTGCAACCACAGCAATTACAATACCGATGAGAAAAGAGAATGTAATGCTGTTCCCTGCATAAGCATTCATCTTTTTTCTGTCGTTTGCACCAAAGCTTTGTGCAACAGGAATTGTAAAACCGGATGTCAATCCCAGTGCGGTGCCGATAATAAAGCTGTTGATTGAGCCCACATTACCAACGGCGGCAAGAGCATCCGTACCGACAAATCTTCCGACTATGATATTATCTACCAGACCGTAGCAATACTGCAGCAGCGAACTGCCCATTATTGGTATTGAAAATAGTATTATTCCTGTAATAGGCTTACAGGTCAGCAAGTTATTATTTTTCATTGAATTAAATTCCTGAATATTTTTTTAATACAATACCACTATAGATATACTTAGTCAATGAAAAAATGCAAATAAATTGATTTATTTATCTATTTCCATTGTATAGAATTTTGCTTTAAAGGTTACACTGCCATCAAGCTTCGAATATTCACCATAGTGATGAAAAGTAAGTCCGCACTTTTCCATAACTCTGCCTGATGCAGAATTATCTACAGCATGGTCAGAGCATATTTTGTTTACTCCAAGCTCGATATGAGCAAAACTGATAATAGCTTTCATTGCTTCAGTTGTATAGCCTTTATTCCAACAATCATATCTAATGTTATACCCTATCCCCCAATATCCCTGCATAAAATTATCCTCACCGATTGAGCCGCTGCCGATGAGTTTTCCGTTTTCTTTTAAGACAAAGCCCCAGTTCCACTCTGACTTTTCATCAGCTAAAGAGTTCAGCCAATCCTTTGCAATATTGATATCATCATAACCTGTATAGGACATAAATCTGCTGACACGTTTATCACTGCACCATTCTAAAACAGCCTGAGCATCGGCTACAGTCATCGGTCTCAATATAAGTCTATCGGTTTCAATTACTGGCTCTTTATGCCATATTACATTCATCATTTTATTTACCTCATTTCAATTTTTTCTGCATCTCGTCCAAAGTGTATTTATGGCTATGCATTACGGGCCAGGCATCAATGCTGTCACCATTTTTTCGCGGTATGATATGGAAATGCAAATGATGCACCGACTGACCTGCAGATTCATCGCTTGCATTCAAAATATTAACACCATCATAGCCGCAATTGTTTACACAATGCTGAGACACCGCTTTTACCGTATCAATAAATGAATGCGATGTTTTCTCTTCACAATCCAAAATATTTTTACAATGTAATTTAGATATTACGACCATATGACCGTCAACGTCATGCTCAGGTGCTAAAAATACAATTGTTTTTGTATCTTCATATATTTTAAAGCAAGGAACATTCCCCTTGATAATTTCACAAAATAAGCAATCACACATTGCAATCAGCTCCTTTGATATACTTTTTTATATCGTTTCACCACATCCCGGTGATCCCATAATATAGATAATACTGTTCACACATTACGCCTTTCTGATATTATGCGGTATGTAACCAAGCTTTTCATACAGATGACAGTTTCGTTTTTCCTGCATAATTGTATCAAGACACCATCGTCTGCAATCAGGATAAAACGATTCTGATAAAAGAATTGCCTGCTGAGCAATACCTTTATCTCTATATTTTTTCAAAACAAATATGCGAGCAAGCAATCCGCAATCTTCTTTAATACTTATCCAAATTTGACCGACGTGTTTACCATTCAAAGTAATCCAATACATATCTCCACGCTCGAAATATTTAATGAATTTTTTATATGAATTAAAAATAGGATTGATTAAATCAAAATATTTCAAGAAAATATCTAAAAAGCCTATTTGCTGCATGTGCCAGGCCGTTTTTAACTCGCTTTGCTTTATCCTTACTAACTGAACATTCATAAGCTTTTCCTCAAAAAAATAAGCACTGACAAACAATAAAGTTCATCAGTGCTTAAAATAATTTATGATACTATAATTATTCCCTAACAAAACTCCGATGAACACACGACAAATAAGCCCACGCATAATATGCGGGAGCGTACTGCTGTGAATGAAGTTTTGAAGTTAAATAAAACATAATATGTACCTCTCTATTAATTATCAACATAACACAGGCATACAAATTTGTCAAGGAATAATTTTAAATATATTTGCTTTGCCGACAAAATATACTATAACCACTCATTGTCTGAGTGGTTATAGTATAATAAAAAATCATCTTACTGTTACCGGTTGTCCAACTGACCAATCGGTATAAACATCACTTCCGTTTATACGCTGATACGTTCTTATTTTAACATAATACTGACCTTTGCTCACGTCTTTAAATTCAGCCTTTGTGTTGTTATTTCCAAAGGCTGTTGCTATTCCACCTGAACCGCTGCCTGGCTTTTCATATTTTACCTGATAGCCGGCTGCACCTTCTACGGCATTCCAATTTACAAGAATACTGTTGGACGTGGTTGTGATATTCAATTGCGGATTTTGAAGTTCATTTACAATATAAAAACTTACTGTGGTCTCTCCCTGATAATATTCAGAATCAATTGAAATATGCACATTATATTTACCGATTTCCGTTCTTCCCTCATCTAATGTAAAGGTATAATCGCCTATCAAATTCCCATTCTTTTCCTTAACGGAAATTTCAGGTGTTTTCACCGTACCATCATAGATAAACACTGTTTCTGATAAGGTAACAAAAGGAGAATAAAGTGTTGTAGTTGATGCAATATTACCACATACTTTACATTTATGATCTATTTTTCCATTTGCAGTAAAGGACGCTTTGCTGATTACTTCCTCAGTATCGGAGTGCGACACTGCAGCAATTGCTTTCCCCTTTTTCAGCACCTTATTACATACTGCACAAACCGTATCACCTGTATATCCCTTTTCAACACAGGTCGGCTCCTTTGCATTAACAATCCTTGTTACAGTATTTTCATTATGCCCTACGGCTGCTGTTTCCCTGCCCTTTTCAAGAATTTCATTACATCCGCTGCAGGCTATGTCACCACTGTAGCCTTTGTTAATACAGGTAGGTTCAACAACATTTGTAATATATGTACCTGCATTATGTGTGCAACCTTTAACAAAAATATTTGTTGAGCCTTCAAGAATAAGGCCGTCCATTGATACAGTAATCTTTAAGCTATGTGTTCCGTAGGTACTTGTATCGTATTCCATACGTGCATCATACTGCTTCAGCATATCACTTGTGATAGCACCACCGCTTATAAGAACAATGCTTGCTGAACTGATATCTATTTTTTCATTCAGTTCATACTCTGTTTTTTCAAGCTTTACAGATTTTATAATATTAGTCGCCAATCCATAATGGGCATAGAGATTCATATCCTCATTTACTATAAAATCATTTTCAACCTTTTCACCGTATTCTCTCTCTGTATACCAGCCTAAAAATTTTGTCAATCCTGATGATTTTAAATCAGGAGCATCCAAGCGATCACCTTTATTCCGTGTAAGCACCGTATCGTCCTTTGCATTATTGGTATACAATGTGATGAAACAAATATTTTCATCTCTCACCCAGTGTGCATAATACATCACACTGTCGAGGGATTCAACCTTATCACTTGCTTCCAGCTTTACACCACCATCAGCCTCTGTATACCAACCGTCAAATCTGTAATTCGGCTTCGCTGCCATTGGGAGTTCACCAAATGCCTGTGTATATCCATACTCAAGATAATCAATCTTTTCATTTGTGCTGCTTAATACACCGCCATTGGCATTGAAATAAATTTTAACGTTAACAGGTTTCCACTTTGCTTTAAGTATATGATTAAGCGCAGTGTCACCAACACCGGTATAATCATTTATTTTATTATTTCCATTATACCAGCCCTCAAAGATAAAGCCGTTCTTTTCAGGAACAGGAAGTTCGCCATAGCTGTTATGAGAATAGATTGTTTTACTCTTTATATTACATATTCCACCGTCACAATCAAAGGTAACGGTTGCTTTTGTTTTATACCACAGCGCATAAAGCGTTTCATAATAATTTTCAAGCTCTAAGACTGTATCGCTTGTGATATGAATGGTATCAAAATTTTCGTTATATGCACACCAGCCAAGAAAATTCCAGCCCTCTCTTGTGGGAAC
Source organism: uncultured Oscillospiraceae bacterium (assembly GCA_900544515.1). Classification (GTDB taxonomy): domain Bacteria; phylum Bacillota; class Clostridia; order Oscillospirales; family Acutalibacteraceae; genus Eubacterium_R. The sequence goes on from UQVI01000055.1 coordinate 5,993, forward strand.
AGGCAAATCACCATAAGGTCTTCCATAGATGAAGTCCTTTGATTTCACATCACATTTACCGCCATTGGCATCAAAATGAACTGTAAGCATTTCATTTTCATCTATCCAAAGTGCAATAAGTGTTCCGTCACCAAATGAATTATCCTGACGCCACTGGTCAGACGTTTTATAAATCCGCGAATTGAACTTATCATACCAGCCTACAAAATAATAACCGTCTTTCACAGGTATCGGCAAATCAACGGATGGTCTCATACTTGATACCTTAAGCGCAGTAACAGCACATTTTCCACCGTCTGCATCAAAGGATATTGTTTGTACATAAACCCATTTTGCTGTTACAACTGCATCCTTTTCCTGATTATATATTGTATTATCTGACAGAGGCATTTCATACTTGCGTCCATTCTGGCGCTTATAACTAATGTCCTTATTATACCAGCCGATAAAATCATATCCGTCTTTTTCGGGCACAGGCAATTTGCCGACAGGCTTACCGTATGTAACCTCCACACTGTCTATATTACACTTGCCGCCGTTGGCATCAAACGCCATTAAATAGGTATGATTTACAGGTTCTTCCGCAGGATGCTCAATCGGTAATGTTACATCCGCTTTTGTTGTGCTTTCCTGTTTATCGTTTATACTATTCGACTTAGTCGTTACCGGCTGAGGTGTATTTTGCTTGCTTGCTTTTTCCGAATCTTTTATCGGCTGCGTTGTGGCTTCTTCTGTTTTCTTGGCAGTTGTTGAAGGAACTTCCTCGACCACAGTTTCATTATCATCTTCAGCACTTGCTATGAGTCCCCATTCCTGGAGTTTTTCCGAAATAGAATTCACAACCTCCTGTGCAACGTTATAATCAAACACTTTTGCAATAACCGTATTTGCGGTTAACGCAGATAAGAGAATGATACACGCAATAAGTGATGCACGCATAGCACGGCTCATATTATTAAATTTGTTCCTATGGCACAGTTTCAGAATTTTATCATAACCTGCAAAAGGAATAATCACCGCACGGTTGTCATCTTCATCCAGCTTACTCAGCAAATCAATACACTCATCAATAAGCTCCGTATCCATTTCATCAGCCTTTTCAATTTCTTCATCAATTACTGAATTCAGAAAAGCTTTCATTTCACCAACAAAAAGCTTATCAGAATACAAACGACCGATTACATTCTTATCTACTGTAATATTCAAAATAAATTCCCTCCCTTGTCATTTTCTTCGAGAACCTCATCAATCAAGGATTTTATTTTCGTTCTCAATCTTGAGGTTCGGTTGGCAACTGCCGCAGGCTTGATTGAATAATAATCACCGAGTTCTTTAAGACTGAGCCTTTGAACATACTTTTGCTGATACAATAATTGCTCATCTTCGCTCAGTTTATTTATCAGTATTTCCTTTAGATAATCATAATCCAGATCAGCAGTGTGTTCAAAGCTTTCGTCAACGGATATGTTTTCAGCAGTCTCAAGATCTGCTCGTCTCTTTGCGTCACTGTAATATTCAGAAACACAACGCTTGACCATATTGTCCGCCACTCTGTATAAGAATGCTTTAGGATTTTCAATCGTCTCGCCGTTAAGTATTTTATTGTAGTAAATCAAAAAGGCGTTCTGAATACAATCATCAACAGAAGCGATTGCTTCACCCAATCTGACTGTACAATATTTTGTCAGCAAATTGCCGTACATACTGTATGCTTGCTGCAGCTTTTCATCTGCAGCTGCTTTGCTTATCTTCACCATACAATCCCCCTCTACAAAGAATGAATTCATTTCTTTTCATAAGGTAGTCACAGAAAATAAAAAATATGTCAAAAAAAGTCGGAACTTTTTAAAAAGAAAATCCTGTAATAAATCTGCACAAATATTATGCAAGAATTTATTACAGGACTTTTGCATTAACCGTCCGAGTTAACCGTATTTGAATGGAACACATCATTTATCAGATAATCATTTACTTGCTTTCTGTTTTTGAAAACAATCAGGTTGACATCCGGATATTCGTTTATCATTGCGTACAAATGCCGTCTGTTTTTTGAATTGAACTGCAGAACTGATTTGAAAAAAGCAATTTTACTTTTATCAAATTTTTCAATATTGTTCTTACCACCTACATCATCTCTCTGAATACCGTAATCTTTAATCACTCTTACAATCGAGCCAACCAGGCAGCTAAAAGGACTGAAATCGAAATAGAATACTGTATCGCACAGCTTTAATCTGTCACAAACGGATTCAATATGATTTCCGTCTATAATCCATTCAGACCTTTGCATTTCTTCTTTTAATATTGAATTGGCAGTATCTTCGTCCGCTCTCTGCCAATTATCCGTCCAAAAAATTTTATCAATAAAAATCAGGGGAATATCAAGCTTTTTACTGAGCTGTCTGGCAAAAGTGGTTTTGCCAGAACCGTTACCACCGATAATCATAATTCTTTTCATACAATATCCTTACAGTTTCATTCCATAAACGATGCCCGCACCCTTTGAAAGAACACGGAAACCGCATTTTTCATAAAAGGCAATGGCTCCCTTATTCTCCCTTGAGACAGAAAGCATCAGACCACTAATATGTTGTTCTTTCAGATGATGAAATAAAGCATTCATCAATTCCTTACCTATATGCTGTCCCTGATAGGCAAGCAAAATATCAATATGAAGATGTGCAGGATATTCCTTTGCGTACTTAGAAATAGAGCTGACTTCACTGCGTGCTGATATAGAATAGAAAATACCGAGCCTTCGGATAGCCGCAAGCTCGTTTCTGAAGAAATCGCGCTTATAAAATTTATAATCCACAGCACATAAAATATAACCGACAGGCTTATCATTCTCATCAACCGCAACAAAGCTATGCTCTAAGACTCTTGTATAATAACGATTATACATTAAAAGCGTATATTCCCTGCGTTTATCATTTGAACAAAGAAAAGGCGGAGCAGTTTCAATACAAATATGTTCAACTGCAGCTTTATCAGCTGACATCATAGGACGAATTGAAATACCCTTCATACATTCACCAGCTTATTACTTTATATAAAAGACCCGATTTCAATCAGATTTCCCTCAGGATCTGCAATATAGGATGTGTACTGTCCCCATTCCATCAGTTGGGGCTCCATAACAGACATCGCACCCTTTGATACAACATCTTTAAAGGTTTTGTCAACTGACTCACGATTTTCAACACTCAAAGCAATTTCATAATGGCCGTTGATATCGTCAGCGTAATTGAAATTACGGTCAGTCATTTTTTCAAAATCCTTTCTGCCGTACAAAAGGAAGAGCGTGCCATCCTTTTCCAGATAAACATTACCTGTTGTTTCAGGCTCTTTAATCTCAAAGCCGAGAACATCACGGTAAAATCGTACCATAACCGCCATATCCTTAACCAAAATACCAAATCCGTCTAATTTCATTTCAAATACCTCGCTAAAAAATTTAAGACAGTACGGTTGTTTATGCAAATAAAGTCAGACTATTTTCTCTGTCTAATCACAAATGATAACCATTACAGACTTTTATCAAACATCCAATCAATGAATGGCTCTTTTTTATAAAAATGCTTTGCCATTTTGTGACCATACTTGTCCCATCGAGTATATCTCAAATTAGGATTAATTTCCTTAAGCTGAGAATAAATATAATCATCCGTAACAATACTTACATTGTTATCATCGGAAGAATGTGCAATCCAAATAGGAATTTTACAATGTTCCTTTAGCACAGGTAAAAAATCTTTGTATTGCAGCATAATTCCCATAACAGGCACGGCAGCTGCAAACATTTCAGGAAACATAGAAACAGCATACCATACGCAGCATCCTCCAAAGGATGTACCAAAACAATACACACGATTTTTTTCAACTGAAAATTTATCAATAAGAAGATTTGCTAATTGTATACAACTGCTGACATAACCTGTAATATTAGAATTAAGAAAATTAGCTCCGTAAAACGCCTGTGGTATCAAAATATTACAATCAGGAAGAACATTCCCTTTCATGAAATTCTTATACTCAATCAAAGGTTTAATATTATCATGACCGATACAACCGGCACCATGAAAATAAATCACGAACGGTGCTTTATCGGATGCAGCCTTCCTAAATCTGAAAGGGATTACATCATTCTTATCAGAATCAACAAATAAATATTTATCAAATCCACTGGCAGATTTTGACACAAAATTAACTGTATTATTATATTTAGTGATTACACAGCTTGAATATCTTTTGTTACGCCTTATTTTCGATGCAATCCTAAGCCTGCTGTTCCAAAGCTGCCTTTCTATCTTCTTAGTACATTTTTTTGATTTGACAACAGAACCATCGGGTTTAAACTCATAAAAATATTTATCCTCACCAATAAAATAGGCAGAAAGACCTAAGCCGAAACACCAATTGGTATTGGTTGCATCAAAAAATTCATGAATCTGACTATCATTAAAACAAAGTTTGAAAACTTCATTTTTACGGTCTGTTTCTGAAATATAATCCTTAACTGCATCATAATCAAGCTCAAAACTACTTGAATATTCATAATATTTCATATAATCACCAAATTAAATATAACATGTTTATATGTAAAAGTCAAAAATAAAAAAGACGTTGTACTTTGTACAACGTCTTAAGTGTCGGCATAACCTATTTTTCCGGGAGGCTGC